>JBEBKE010000006.1:0-42258 GCA_040079555.1 Sphingorhabdus sp.
GGTGCGACGAATGAAACGCAGCGGCGCGGAATGTTCGTCCTGACGGCGCGTGCGGCGGCGTTGATTGCACCCAATTCCGGTAACTCTGGTGATGCCGACCGGTTGATCGCATCGATGCTCAGCGGCGGTTTTGACAGTCAGGCTGCGCGCTGGATCAGTTTGGTTGACGAAGGCTCGCTTGGCTGGGGGCTGCTCGCTGCGGGATCACCCGAATGGCGTAACATGGTTGATGCCGGTGCACTTGGCGATTTTCAGGGCAATGACGACAGCGAAAAATATCACAAATCGGCGCTGCTAGTCGCCGGACTTGCAGGGCTTGGCCGGCTATCATCAGATACGCTTTCCAGCTTTGCCACCGATATCGAAACGAATGTAACGCGCGAAACGAGATGGAGCCGGGCGATCAAAGCGGCGGCAGCACGCGGCGAAAGCGGGACTGTCGCATTGCTGGCGGCGGCTGGCTTGCAAGCGCCTGACTGGAGTAAAATCCCGGCGCACCATATCTATCACATGGTCGGTGCGCTGCGGACTGTCGGCCTAGAGGCAGAGGCGCGGATGATTGCGGCGGAAGCGGTGAGCTTTGGATGATCGCGCATCCTCAGGGGGCGGATTGGCCCATGCCGCCGACACGGACGGCGCCCTGATTGAGCGTTATATGGAAATGATGGTGGCTGAACGCGGTGTCGCGCGAAACACGGCGCTTGCCTATAGCAGCGATCTGGCGCAAGCCTCCGATGCGCTGGCAGGGGCGTTGATAGCGGCGACGAAAGATTCGCTGGAAACATTGGCGGCTGGATGGGCGTCGCTGGCGAACAGCTCGGTCGCACGTAAAGCCGCTGCCTTGCGCGGATTTTTCAGCTTTCTGGAACAAGAGGGGTTTCGTAAGGACAACCCGTCTGCCGCATTGCCCCGCCCGGTTCAGATGCGTGGCCTACCGAAAATTCTGGATCAGGCCGAAGTTGAGGCTTTGTTCAAATCGATTGAAAACCGGCTTTCAAAGACGAAGCCTTCGCCGCTCGACTATCGCCTGTCGGCATTGGTTGAACTGCTTTACGGATCTGGCCTGCGCGCTTCTGAACTGGTCGCGTTGCCGCGCGCCTCGATTGTGCGCGATCAGCCGTTCATTATCCTGACCGGCAAAGGTGACAAGGAACGATTGGTCCCGATTTCCGATCGCGCGCGTCAGGCAGTAGGCGCTTGGCACGCGTTCGTCTCACGCGAATCGCGCTATTTGTTCCCATCTCGTGCGGCCAAGGCGGCGGGCAAAGGCGATGTGCACATCAGCCGCATCCGCCTGTTTCAGATTATCCGCGAGCTGGCGGCGGAATCGGGGATCGATCCGACGAAAGTCAGTCCGCATGTCTTGCGCCACGCCTTTGCGACGCATTTGTTGGCGGGCGGTGCAAACCTGCGTGCGTTGCAAGCGATGCTGGGCCATGCCGACATCGCGACGACGCAAATCTATACGCATGTCGATAGCAGCCGCTTGGTTGAGCTGGTGAACCAGCGCCATCCGTTGGCAAAGCGGACACTGTCGCGTTGACGCCTTTGCGGGATTTTGGCCTGTTACATTGACCGACGCGTTGGCACGCTCTATCGCGGCGGCATGACTGTGTATCTGGATTTTGAAAAGCCTGTCGCGTTGCTAGAGGCACGCATATCCGAGCTTGAAGAGGCTGCCGGCGAAAGCGATGTTAATGTCTCGGCAGAACTTGGAAAGCTGACGGCGAAAGCCGATAAGCTGCTGGTTGATACTTATGCAAAGCTGACGCCTTGGCAGAAAACGCAGGTTGCACGCCATCCTGAACGGCCACATTTCAAAAATTACGTCGCCGGTTTGTTTGACGATTTTCTGCCGCTTGCAGGGGACCGCGCCTTTGGCGACGATCAAGCGATTCTGGGCGGATTGGCGCGATTGGGCAACCGCCGCGTCGTCGTGATCGGCCATGAAAAAGGCGACGATACCGAAAGCCGCCTGCGTCACAATTTTGGGATGGGAAAGCCCGAGGGCTACCGCAAAGCTATCCGCCTGATGGAACTTGCCGACCGTTTTGGCCTTCCCGTCGTGACTTTGGTTGATACGTCTGGCGCATTTCCGGGCGTGCAGGCCGAAGAACGCGGTCAGGCCGAGGCTATTGCGCGCTCGACCGAAAAATGCCTGCAATTGGGCGTGCCTGTTGTCGCGTGCATTGTTGGTGAGGGCGGATCTGGGGGTGCTGTCGCATTGGCGGCGGCGGACCAAATCCTGATGTTTGAACATGCGGTCTATTCGGTAATTTCGCCCGAAGGCTGCGCCTCAATCCTGTGGCGCACCAATGACCGCGCAGCTGATGCGGCGCAGGCGATGAAAATGACCGCGTCGGATTTGAAGACCTTGGGTGTCATCGATACCATTGTTCCAGAACCTGTTGGCGGCGCGCATCGCGACCACAATCTCGCGATAGCCAATCTGGGCGCGGCGATTGAGCAATCGTTGAAATCCCTAGTCAAGCTGAGCCGGGGCGATTTGCGGCGTGCGCGCCACGCGAAGTTCCTGAAAATGGGGCAGTTTTAGGTCGCAGCGGTTATTCGGCGCAGAGACCAAACACCTTATCGGCATCCAAAGAAAAATTTACGCGCACGAACGCAGAAGCATGGTAAACCCTTCTGGAGAAGAAGGAGTATAAGATCATGCGGAACAAAGCTTTGCTGGCGCTCGGCGCGTCTTTCCTGTTGGCAACTGGATATGTTGCAACTCCATTGGAGGCAGCAAAGGCCAAGGCCGTGAAAGTGCCAAAGCCCTTTACCGAAAAAGAAAAGGCGACTGGCGCGAAATATCATCCCGAAATCATGAAAGAATTCGGCGACGTCTATCAAAGCCCGCAGACTGCCTATGTTGTCAAAGTCGGCCAAAAAATAGCGCTGCAATCAGGTCTTGCGACGTCGGAAAAAGATTTCACCGTCAGCTTCCTAAACTCACCCGTAAACAACGCCTTCGCCATTGAGGGCGGCTATATTTACGTTACGCGCCAGCTGGCGGCTTTGTGCAATAGCGAAGCGGAAATGGCAGGCGTTTTGGGGCACGAGGTCGGCCACACAGCCGCGCGGCACAGCAAGAAGCGGCAGAGTATTTCAAGGTGGGCCAACATATTGGGGGTTGGTGGCACTATTTTTGGCGCGGTGCTCGGAGATAATGGTGGATTGCTAGGAGCTTTAGGCGGATTTGCGCGCGAAAACTCGATGATGCTGTCGCAGCGGCTCTTGGCTCTGCCGTTCTCACGAGGACAAGAAGAGGATGCCGACGATCTTGGCATTCAGTATCTCAGCAAAGCGGGATACGATCCATCTGCACTGTCCGATATGTTGCGTTCATTGGCTTTGCAAACTGCAGTGGACGGCAAAGCGGCTGGGCATTTGGGTGGCCCCGTTCCTGAATGGGCGAGCACGCACCCTGACCCTGCAAAGCGCGTTGTCCGCGCCGCGACCAATGCGAAAAAGTTTCCCGCAGCAACATTCCGCAACGCCGATACGCATTTGAAAGCCATCGACGGGATGCTGTATGATGATGATCCAAAACAGGGCGTGATTGATGGGCAGGACTTTGTCCACCCTGACCTGAAGTTGAAATTTTCGGTCCCAACCGGTTTCGGGATGTCCAATGGCGCACAGGCGGTGTCGATTAGTGGCAGCGGGGGGCAGGGTCTGTTCACGACGCAGGCGTATAGCGGCGATAAAAAGGCCTATATCGACGCGGCATTTTTGGCGGTTGTTGGCAAGGATCAGCCGATTACGCCAAGCGCGATCAGCGAGACGACGGTAAATGGCATTCCTGCGTTCACCTCGACTGCCGATGTGACGACGCAAAATGGCGTGGTGAGGTTGACCGTTTATGCTTACGAGTTTGCGGCCAATCAGGCATTCCATTTTGTAACCTTAGCGCCCAACACGACGGCGCCGTTTACGGCAATGTATCAAAGCGTGACACGGATTAACCAGAAAGAGGCCGACGGTATCAAGCCGCGCAAATTGCGTGTCGTAACCGTTGGAAAATCGGACAGCGTTGCGTCGTTTGCGGGGCGGATGGCCTATAAGAATTACCAGACTGACCGGTTCCTGGCGCTGAACGGTATGACCAGCACATCGACGTTGAAGAGCGGTCAAAAGGTTAAAATCGTCACGTATTGACGGTCGTTACAGACAACGCACAAACAAGAAATGCCCCGGCTAAAACCGGGGCATTTCGTTTTGGGCCTAAAGCGACCAGAGCTTTTCGGCCCTGTTCAAAGGGGTTAACGCAGCAGGTTCATGACGCCCTGCTGGCTCTGGTTCGCCTGTGCCAGCATCGCGGTGGATGCCTGTGACAGGATTTGCGCCGCCGCCAGCTTCGTCGATTCCATCGAGAAGTCGGCGTCTTCGATCCGCGATTTGGCGTCTGTCAAATTGGTGGCGGTCGATGTCAAATTGTTGACAGTCGCATCCAAGCGGTTTTGCGCTGCACCAAGGCCTGCGCGCTGCGTTGCGACAGTGTCAATCGCTGTGCTGATCGCTGCCATTGCGCTGGACGCACCGGCAACGGTCGACATATCGACGGCGTTCACGGCGAGGCCAGTCGCATTCATGCTGGTAAAGGCAATCGCGACGGTTTGGCCGGTATCAACGCCCGTCTGGATGTTGAACGTTCCAGCAGCATTGAACAGGTTGGTGCCGTTGAAGTCGGTGCGGCCTGCGATATCGTCAACCTGACCAAGCAAAGCGGTGACTTCGGTTTGGATCGCCGTGCGATCCGATGCTGCGGTCGTGCCGTTGGCAGCCTGAACGGATAATTCACGCATCCGGACGAGGATGTTGGAGACTTCGCCCAGCGCGCCTTCGGCAGTTTGCGCAAGCGAAATGCCATCATTGCTGTTGCGGATGGCTTGGTTGAGGCCGCGTACTTTGGCGTCCATGCGGGTTGCAATGGCGAGGCCTGCGGCGTCGTCTTTCGCGCTGTTGATCCGCTTGCCGCTCGACAGGCGTTCCATCGCGGTGCTCAGCATGTTGTTAGCAACGCGTGAGCTGTTCTGTGCGCGTAGTGCGCTAACGTTGGTGTTGATTACAGTCATGTTCAATCCTTTCTGTGGCGAAGTGCCATATCGGGCCTTTCGCGAACGGAGCGGCCACGAAAGCTGTAACGGCGGCGCTGGACGATCTTTAAATTTAACCGTCAAAATCCTGTCATCGACGATTTTTCCCGGACTAAGTTTCATTCAACACACTAAAAAATATAGATATTCCCAGTTTGGCACAGGCTTTGCTATTTGTTGCGCATGGGTAATTCAGCCCGCGTAACGAGACGAGCACATCGTAATGACCGGGATCGATCAGAGCCGCCTTTTGCAGATGCGGTCGACCATATTGAGCCAAAACTCCGCACTGCAACGTGCGGCGGGCAAAGAGATTGGCGCTGATCCTGCGGTAATCGGCAACGGCGCTGCTCCTGTATCTTTTGGCAAAACCATGAACGACGCGTTGCAAGCAGTGAATGCGCAGCAGACCAAGGCATCGGACCTATCCGCAGCGTATGAACGCGGTGACACCCACGACATTGTTTCGGTCATGGTCGAACGGCAAAAGGCGTCTTTGGGTTTTGAGGCGACGGTGCAAGTGCGCAACAAGCTGCTGTCCGCCTATCGCGACATTATGAACATGCCGGTGTAACGCATGGCCGACCAACAAATCCTGTCGCCACAAGCGCCACTTGCAAGCCGCAACCCGTTGATACAGGCAAACCCCGCGCGGTTTTCTGTGTTGCAAGACTTTGTCCGG
The DNA here is from genome assembly GCA_040079555.1 of Sphingorhabdus sp. Classification (GTDB taxonomy): domain Bacteria; phylum Pseudomonadota; class Alphaproteobacteria; order Sphingomonadales; family Sphingomonadaceae; genus Sphingorhabdus_B. Next base: position 5,785 of record JBEBKE010000006.1, read on the forward strand.
CAGCCTGCCGTCGTCCGCGCTTTGCCAGCGTTGGCCTTGGGCGGCGCGATCGGCATCGCGGCGCTTGCCTATTTTACATTCCAAACGCCGGTGCAGACGCCGCTATTTTCTGGCCTTGCCGAGGCGGACAAAGCGGCGGTTGCAGAGGCGCTGCAAACATCGGGTATCGGCTTTACGCTCGATCAGGGCAGCGGCGTTCTGTCGGTCGATGCTGACAAGCTGCACGCTGCGCGGATGCTGCTGGCCGGGCAGGGTCTTCCCAAAGCATTGCCATCGGGTGATAGTTTGATCGCGTCACTGCCTATGGGATCAAGCCGTGCGGTAGAGGGCGAGACATTGCGCGCTGCCCGCGAAGCGGACCTTGCGCGCACAATCGAGGCGATCAATGCCGTTCGCTCCGCTCGCGTCCATCTGGCTATGGCAGAACCCAGCGTTTTTGTGCGTGACAACAAGCCAGCGGCGGCATCGGTAATGCTGACGATTCAGGATGGTCGCTCGCTGTCGGGTGCTCAGGTGCAGGCGATACAGCATCTTGTTGCGTCATCGGTGCCGGGCCTGGCAGCTGAGCAAGTTTCGGTGATCGATCAACAAGGCGCTTTGCTGTCGGCGGGCGATGCCGGTGGTTCGGATAACCGCGCGTTCCAACTGCAAATGCAAATGGAGCAACGTTTCCGTCAAGCGCTGACCGCGTTGCTCGCACCGATGATCGGACAAGGCAATTTCTCGGTCGAGGTCAATACCGAAGTCGATATGACCGAGAGCCAAGCGACGCGTGAAACCTATCCAGCCGATGATCGCGCCATACGCAGCGAAGAAGGCAACAAGTCCAGTTCCAGCCAAACCGCCAACGCCGCGATTGGTATTCCCGGCGCTTTATCCAATCAACCGCCCGCAAACGCGCAGATCGCCAACACGCCCGGCGGCGCGCAAACTGTCCCTGCCCAAACCGGCCAAGGCGAGGTTGCCGAAAACTTTGCGCGTACCTTTGACAATGGCCGCGAGATATCGGTGACACATCAGCCGCAAGGTCGGTTGAGCCGGGTTTCGGTCGCAGTGGCGCTGCGTCAGGCAAAAGGCGCTAAAGCGCTGAACGCGACCGAACTCGCCAAGATCGATAGCCTTGTCAAAGGTGCCGTCGGTTTCAACGCCGAACGCGGCGATGTCGTGGCGATTAGCCAGCGTCCGTTTGTAGAGGTTGCAACACCCATCGTCGCATTCTGGGATGAGCCATGGTTTTGGCCATTGGTGCGTCAAGGCGGCGCGCTGATCGCGGCACTGCTTGCGTTCTTGCTCATCGGTCGTCCGCTTATCAAGGCGATGAAAAAGCGTGCTGCTGATCGCGAACTCGCCAATACCGAGTTGGAGGCACAATTGTTGTCCTTTTCCGGCTCGGGCGATCAAGCCGCCGCCGACACACGCGCCGCCCGCACCGTCACGCTCGACATGATCGAAGCGGCACCCAGCTATGAAGCCCGCGCCAATCTCGTCCGCGCCTTTGTGCGGCAAGATTCTGCTCGCGCGGCGCAAGTGGTTCGCCAATTGATGCAGGAGGCGCCAAGTGAAAGATGATCTGAATGAGGCGCCAACACCGCCCGTTATGTCGGGTGACATGGCTGCTGCGATTTTGCTGATGCTGTTGGAAGACGGCGAAGCGGCCACGATGCTGAAGCATTTTGAGCCCGATCAGGTTCGCTTGCTCGGCAAAGCCATGTTCAACGTGGCCGAGGCAAAAGAGGCGGACATAGAGACCGCATTAGACCGTTTCGTCATCGGCAGCCGCTCAGTCTCCTCGCTGTCGGTTGGCACTGAAAACCGCATCCGCACAGTGATGAATGATGCTTTGGGCAATGTCCGCGCCGACAATTTGCTTGCTGCGATTGCTCCCCAAGCTAGCGCCGTTGCACTGGAGACGCTCCGCTGGATGGATGTCCCAACGCTGCGCCGTTTGTTGATCGAAGAAAATCCGCAGGTCGGTGCGATCATCCTGACGGTGTTGACGCCAGATGTCGCAGGCGACGCACTGTCCGGTCTCGACGAGACGTTGCAAGCCGAGTTGGTCTATCGCGCCGCGCGCCTGACATCTGTTCCTGCCGCTGCGATTGAGGATCTGGAGGCGATACTGGTTCAGACCGCGAACGCCGAAACCGGCCAGGGCGGAATGAAGCTCGGCGGGAAATCGGATGCTGCGAAAATCGTCAACAGCCTGCCCAAAGCGCTTGGCGAGCGCGTGCTTCGTTCTGTGAAGAAACGCGACCGGTTGCTGGCTGAGGCGATTGAAGAAGAAATGTTCGTCTTTGAAAATCTGAATGACTTGGATGCCAAGAATTTGGGAACGGTTCTGCGTTCGGTCGATGCCAATGCGCTGTCGCTCGCGCTGAAAGGCGCGGATGGCGCGACGACCGACCGCTTCCTAGCCACCATGTCGGCACGCGCGGCGCAAACGATCCGCGACGAAATGTCGGAAATGGAAATGGTCAAGCGCACCGATGTCGAGGACGCGCAACGCGTGATCATCGGTGTCGCGCGCCAGCTTGCTGCCGAAGGAACAATCATCATGAGCGGCAAAGGTGACGATTATGTTTGATGGCAATGTAGAGGTTCTGTCAATCAGCGACGCCCGCCATGCCCATTCGAGCTTTCGTCCGATGCACCGCGACTATGCGGTTTCGGACAGCCCAGTCACAGCGCCGAAATCTATCGACGACCCGTATGAGCGCGGCCTTGCCGACGGACAGGAACTTGCCGCCACTGCTTTTGCCGAAGAACGAGTACAGTTTTGCGCTTTGATAAGCGCAGCGGAAAATCTGCAAGCAGAGCAGAGCGAAGAACTGGCGCAATTGATCGGTGAAACTGTTTTCCGGTTGGTCCGACAGATCATCGAAGCCGCGCCGGTGGACGCAGACTGGCTACACCAACAAGCGCAAAAAGCCGCTGATGTCATATCCGAATGCGATGCTGCACGGACAGCCTGGTTGCACCCCGATGATGCGGCGTTGATCGATCCAGCGACATTCCCGCTGCCAGTGATGACCGACCCCGCCGCGGAGCGCGGATCAATCCGTATCGATTGCAGCGCAGGCTGGGTCGAGCATGGTCGTAGCAATTATCTTGATGCGTTGCGCGTAGCGTTGTCATTGGAGGAGGCGGCATGACTGGTCGCTTGCTCCAATCCGCCAAAGCGCTGCTTGATGGTGTTGATTGCAACAGCATAGCACCACGCCGCGTCGGGGCGCTTGCCGCGCATGAAGGGCTGATGCTGGAGGTTGCGGGCTTCCCCATGCCGCTTGGCACCAATGTCCGCGTCGCCACCAGCGATCACACATTCATCGGCGGCGAAATCGTGGGCTTCCACGGCGACCGTAGCCTGATTATGCCATTTGAACAGAATGCGTCGTTGATGACGGGCGCGCGCGTCGTTGCGCACAATAGCGGCGGCAACGTTGCGTGTGGCCCTGCATTGCTGGGTCGCGTTCTTGACGCGCATGGTGCTCCGCTAGATGGTGGCGCGCCGATTACCAGCCGGTTGCAATGGCCGTTGGCGGGTCGTCAATCCAATCCTTTGGCCCGTGGCCGCGTGACCCGTCCGCTCGATATCGGCGTCAGAGCGATCAACGCTTTGCTGACCGTTGGAGAGGGTCAACGCGTTGCGATTATCGCAGGGTCTGGCGTTGGCAAATCGGTTTTGATGGGGCAGATGCTGTCGGGATCGGACTGTGATGTGATAGTTGTCGGGCTGGTCGGTGAACGCGCCCGCGAAGTCAGTGACTTTGTCGAAACCAAATTACCGCCGCATGTGCGCGCCAAATCGGTTGTTGTCGCCGTTCCTGCTGACCATCCGCCTTTGTTGCGCCTGCGCGCCGCGATGCGCGCGTCGGCGATTGCGGAATATTTTCGCAGCAATGGCAAACGTGTTTTGTTGTTGATCGACAGCCTGACCCGCGTTGCCCATGCGCAGCGAGAAATCGGCTTGTCGCTGGGCGAACCGCCAACCATGAAAGGCTATCCGCCATCTGCGCTTGGCCTGATCCCACGTTTGGTTGAACGCGCAGGCGTTGACCGCGAAAGCGGCGGTTCAATCACCGCGCTTTACACAGTGCTCGCCGATGGCGGTGATGTGGACGACCCGGTAGTTGATGCCGCACGAGCCATCGTCGATGGGCATATCATTCTGTCGCGGAGCTTAGCTGAAAAAGGGCAATTTCCCGCAATCGACATCGCCAAATCGCTGTCACGCACAATGGTTGATGTCGTCGATGCTGACCATAAGCGAGCCGCCGCAAAGGTCCGCCAGCTGTGGTCGACCTATGAAGAAAATCGCGACCTGTTGTTGATGGGAGCCTATGCCGCGGGGAATGATCCACAGCTGGATGAAGCCATTTTGCGCCGGGACGAAGTGTCGGCATTGATCCAGCAAGCGGCACAATCAAAGATCGATTTCGCCGCATCGCGCGCGGCCTTGATCGAGGCGTTCGGACAATGACCGCCGCAACTTCCCGCTATCAACGGGTGCTGCGCGTGCGTGCCGTTGAACACCGCATCGCGCAGCAGCGGCTAGCCGATGCGGAGCGGCGTCTAAACACACTGAAACAAATTGCCGATCGAATTGATACTTTGCGGGCGCAGGCCAGCGCGGGGACAGGCGTTGCTGATGGACAAGTTCTAAAGTCGCTTGGCGAAATGGCGATGCGGCTTGAAAATGCGCGCGCCGATTTGGCAACGCCGATGGCGTCAGCACTGGATCACCAGATTTCCATGGACAGCAAACGCGGTGCCGCATGGGCACGCGAAGAAAGTGCAATTCGGCTTTTGCAACGCAGCGTTGAGGATGAACTTATAGCGCGTGAGCGACGGGCAGATGCCAATCGTCCGGCGCGCCGTAATGTTGTGTCCATGACGCAAACTGAGCGGGGGGCGCAGTCATGACTCCCATTTTTGCTTTGCCTTTGGCTCCAAACTCGTCTTCCACGCCTTTCCGCTCAGCTGCGCAAGCAGAGGGCTTTGAAGCTTTGCTTTCGGTGTCCACGGGGCCGATTGCTGACGGTCCCGCGATGCCGGAAACGATTGGTGAACCCATGCGTCCACGCTCGGCTGTTAAGGAGAATGTGGTCGCTATCGGGGTTGCTCCGGAATCGAAAATCGAAACTAGTATTCTGCCGCTTCTTGCGGCTTTTGCTGGCGTAGCTGCACCAGAGGCAACCACTGTCGTTTCACAATCTAGCGTCAGAGCCGAAGTCAGCAGTCCTGAAATCGAAAGCGATGACGCTGAACCTACTCACCGCGCGTGCGAAGAAATAGGCGTTCCGGCGCTAGTCGTCGCGCCGACACCGATAGCGGCCCCCGATACTGTTGCCACGACCACCACCGCTTTGCCCGTCGTACTGGTAAGCGCCGCTGCGACCACGAAAGCCACTGAACCTACAAAAGTCGCTATCGAAAAAGGCGGCCCGCCGGTAATGGAACGGGACGTTGAGATCGGCGTGCATGTCGGTGATGTGCCGGTGCAAGCGAATGCCGCGCGCCAAAACACGCGTTCTGCACTGCAACAGCCAATGCAAGAAATTCCGCTGCTCGCGAACAACACTGTCGTAATCCAGGCCACTGACATCGCAGCGATGTTGGCCTCCAATGCGGTTGAGAGCAACGCGGTGACTGGCGCTGGTTTTCAGACGATCATGACTGATCGGACTGCCGACACAGCTGTCCGTCCGCTGACCGATGCCAGCGTAATCGTCGCCGAACGCGTGCTTGACGTCGCACGCGGCAGCCTGTGGCTGGACCAATTGGCTGGAGACATCGCAGCTGTGCAAGATCACGACCGCGACCTTTCGTTCCGCTTGATCCCCGCCCAGCTGGGCCATCTTGATGTCAAAATTGCCTCAAGCGACGAAGGGGTGCAGCTGAATTTCAGCACGCAGACTGACGAGGCAGCTCAAATTATTGGTAACGCGCAAGCGCGGCTCGTCGAGGAGCTAAAGACCCAAGGCGTTCGCGTTGCGAGCAGCGAGGTTAATACAGGGTCTGGCCAGTCGTCCTTTGGGCAGCAGAATGGCTCGCCCGCTCGCGCTCAGACCATATCCGAGTTCGACCGCCTGCACCCTGCGTCCTCCGAAACAACCCCAACACCAGAACCGCAAGCCGGTCGGTTCGCTTAACCCGAGAAAGTGAAAGCCATGAGCAAAGATAAGTCCGAAGAGCCGAAGCCAAAAGGCGGGATGAAGAAAAAGCTGATGATCGGCGTTTGCGCGCTTGCCTTGGTCGGCGGAAGTGCGGGAGCTGGAGCCTATTTCCTCGCACCAATGTCCGACCATAAAAAGGAAGCGGAAAATCATAACCCTAAGTTGGTCGAGCGCAGCAGCGAGCCTGTAGAGGCAGCAGAAGGCGGCGATGACAAAGAGGTCCCGTTGAAAACAGGCACCGTCACCGTCGCCAATGACCGCTTCAAAGTCGATCCGAAAAAATATGAGATTACTTATTATCCGTTGGAGCAAAGCTTCACCGCGAACCTAGCGGACGGCTCTGGCTTTGTGCAGATCGGTATTAGTCTTGCGACCTATTATGACGGCACGATCATCAATAACATCAAGCGCCAAACGGTTCCGATCCGCTCAGTCGTGCTGATGGTTTTATCTGAACAAGATCCGATTGTGCTTTCGACGGCGGAGGGCAAGTTGGCGTTGCAGACACAATTGACCAAATCGATCAACGCGGTGCTGCGCGACAAAGAAGGCTTTGGCGGCATCGACAGCGTCTATTTTTCCAATCTGGTGATCCAATGATCGCTGCCGCCGATCCCCAACCGATGTCGTTGCTGCGCCAACCGCAGAACGAGGAGTCATATCCTGCGCTTGACCGGGTCGCGCAGCAATTTTCGCGCGGGCTAAAGGATTATTTGGCGACGCTTGAATTCGGCGATGGCAGCATGGAACCGCCAACATCGCATGGGATGCCGTTCAGTCATTGGCAGGCGATGCGCGGAGCTGACATGCTGTTCCAGTTTCGCTTGCAGAAAAAGCTTTCCGTATTGATCGCGGTTCCGCTGCCGATGCTGTTGGGGCTGGTCGATATGTTTTACGGCGGCGGTGGCGCACAAAGCGGCACGCGTGATGCGCTGACGGCTGCTGAACTGCGCTTTGCCGACCGGTTGGCTGGGCAATTTGCGGCGATACTGGCGGCGGCTTGGACGGGGACGCGGCCCGTGCTGGGCGGGGTGGCGTTGTCCAGCGAGGCTAAGCCTTTTTGCGCGGCGCAGGAAGCGGTGCTGGTGCAGAACTTTTCGTCCGGCAACATCGCTTGCGTTTATCCCTTGACCGCGTTGCGCTCAGAGCTGGGTGCAGGTGAAGACGCGGCTCCGCAAACGCCGGACGCCGAATGGAGCGCGCGCGTCAACGCGGCGGCTCTGTCCATCCGTCTACCGGTGCGCACAATCTTCGCACGGCCAGAGATTAGCGTCGCGAAACTGATGTCGCTGCAACCCGGCGACATCATCCCGTTGATGCTGCCTCAGTTTGTGCCCGTCACCGTCGGTGGCCGTCATTTTGCGCAGGGCAATGTTGGCGAAGCAAGCGGCCGGGTCGCGATAAAAATCGAAAATATGCAACAAGGACAAATGGCATGAGTGACATGACCGAAGCACCGCAAATGCCCGCGGTTAAACCCGGTGACCGCGCCGAGCAGAATTTTGATCTTTTGGCCGGGGTATCATTGCGCATCTCGGTCGAGGTTGGCTCAGCGTCGCTGACACTGGCCGAATTGCTCAGTTTGAACGAAGGCAGCGTGATTGAGCTGGACCGGCAGGCAAACGACCTGCTCGATATTTTCGCCAATGGCACGCTGGTGGCCAAGGGCGAAGTCGTCGCGGTCGAAGGCCGATACGGGATACGCGTCGTCGATATTGTCGCGCCGCAACGCGGGCTTACTGGATTGGAGCGTCGGCAATGATCTTTGAATATCTGCTTCGCTTGCTACTGCTTGTGCCTTTGGTCGGCGGCCTGGCTTGGGGATCGCTATGGCTATGGCGTCGGGTGCAGCTTGGCTTGCCATTGGCCCCGCAAGCCGCCCGCGCCGCGCGCATGGTCGATGTTTTGCCGATGGGAACGGGCGGCAAGCTAGCGGTCGTCGAATTCGGCGGCAGGCGCTTGCTGATCGCGGTGTCGCGCAATGCGATCAACCTGATTGCCGATGAAGGGGAGGGCGATTTCGATGTTAGCGACCGCTAAGAAAATCGCTCTGATGGCCATAGTGGCCTCACTTGTGATACTCCTCAACCCCGATGCCGCTTCGGCGCAAACTGCTTTATCCGGCGGCTTAGACCGCGCCGTTGGGCAGATCGCGGGCGATGGCCGTCCACTGTCGCTATCGCTGCAAATCCTGCTGTTAATGGGGCTGCTGACGGTGTTGCCGTCGCTGATCCTGATGATGACCAGCTTCACGCGGATCATCATTGTGCTGTCGATCCTGCGCCATGCCTTGGGCCTACAACAAACCCCGCCCAATCAGGTGCTCGTCGGGCTTAGCTTGTTCTTGTCGCTGTTTGTGATGCAGCCAGTGATTTCTGACATCAACCGCGCCGCGATTGAACCTTATGGCAACGAACAAATTAGCCTAGAGGAAGCGGTCAAAGTCTCCGCCACATCACTGCACGGCTTTATGATCAAACAAACGCGCGAGGCCGATATCGCCTTGTTTGCCGGGATCGCCAAAGCGCCAGCAATTGCAAAGCCCGAGGACGTGCCATTTTCGATCTTGCTGCCCGCCTTCGTCACCAGCGAATTGAAAACCGCGTTTCAGATCGGTTTTCTAATCTTCCTGCCGTTCCTGATCGTTGATCTAATCGTCGCGTCCTCGTTGATGGCGCTTGGCATGATGATGCTGTCGCCGACGATCATCTCTATGCCGTTCAAGTTGTTGCTGTTTGTCTTGGTCGATGGCTGGGCGCTGACGATGGGCTCGCTTGCCTCTTCGTTCGGAGGTACATGATATGGAATCCGGATATTTCATCGGCATCGCGCAACAGGCTTTGTGGGTGCTGGCGCTCGGCGCAGCGCCGATCTTGATCCCGGCATTGGTTGCGGGCGTCTTGCTCGGCATGGTGCAGGCGGCAACGTCGATCAACGAAGCCACGCTTAGCTTTGTGCCAAAGCTCATCCTTGTTGGCCTTTGCCTTGCCTTATTCGGTAGCACGATCATGATGTTGCTCACCGATTTCACCCGCGAGATTTTCACGCAAATTCCAACACTTGTGCGGTGATCGCAGTGGAGGGTTTCAGCCTCATCAACGCGGAAGGAATGCTGCAGCTGTGGATGCTCGCGATGATCCGCCCCGGTGCCGCCTTTTTGGCTGCCCCCATTTTCGGCGGTAGCAATGTTCCGGTGCAGTTGCGGCTGGTGCTTGCGCTCGCGGTTGGCGTTCCGGCGGCGAGCGCATCGGGCATGGAGGTTCCGGTGGAAGGCGTCATCTCGCTTGCCGGATTTATGCTGATCCTTGCCGAAGTCATAGTCGGTCTCGCCATAGGCTTTGCGCTGCAAATCGGTTTTGCCGCTGCGTTGCTGGCTGGTGAAGCGATTAGCAACGCGATGGGAATCGCCTTTGCCGCGATTGCCGATCCCACCAATGGCCAAATGAGCCCTGCCATCGGTCAATATCTATCGATGTTGGCGACGTTTTTGCTGTTGGCCACCGACGGCCATTTGGCGCTGATCGCGATTATCGTTGATAGCTATACAGCACTGCCGCCAGGCAATGCGTGGCTATCGTTTGAGGCTATCGCAGAAATTGCCAATTTCGGTGTGCTGTTATTTGCCGCCGGTCTGTCCATCGCCTTGCCGGTCGGCTGCGCCTTGATTGTTGTTCAGATCATGATGGGTGTGATTGCCCGTTCAGCCCCGACACTGAACTTGTTCGCAGTCGGTCTGCCTGCGACTTTGCTTGCGGGCGTCGTTCTGCTCGGCATTGCCACCCCGATTATGGCGGAGACGATTACTGCAACAATGCGGCAGACCATCGACAATGCCGACGCAATCATCGGGCGCTGACACATGGCGGACAATCCCGATAGCGACCAAAAAAAGCACCCGCCGACTGAAAAGCGCAAAGCCGATGCCGCGCGCAATGGCGATGTTATGGTGTCCAAGGAACTGGCCAGCGCGACGATGATGGCGACGGCGGCGGGTTGGCTGTATCTTGCCGGCGGCTGGTTTTTCGGCGCCAATCTCGATCTGGTTAAACAGGGTCTAGTCCTCACAGCCGCGGACCACCGCAATTTTGCCCCGATGGAAAATGCTGCGCAAATCCTGACGGGAATTGGTCTTCCGTTTGTATGCTTGCTTGCTGTCACTTTGTTCACCGCGATTGCGACCCCTGCGTTGATCGGAGGCCTAGGCTGGCGGTCCAGCGCGATGGCGTTCAAGGGCAGCCGGATCAATCCTTTGTCGGGACTGAAACGGATGTTCGGCGCGCAGGGCGTGACCGAGCTGGTTAAAGCCGTAGCCAAGGTGCTGGTGCTCGGTGCGATTGGATATTGGGTGCTGCGCAACGAACTGCCTGCGATCATGGGTCTGGCGGCGGTCGATATCAAAATCGCTGTGGCGCGTGCGGGGCAAGCCATAGCCGGCGCGTTTTTCTCGCTGTCGCTGGGGCTGGTTATCATCGCTGGTATCGATGTTCCGGCGCAGTTTTTGCAACGGCGAAAACGGCTGATGATGACCGATCAGGAAATCAAGGACGAGATGAAGCAAAGCGAAGGCTCGCCCGAAATGAAGGCGGCACGCCGAGCCCGCCAGCATGAAATGCTGAGTAATTCGGCGCATAAGGCGGTCAGCGAAGCTGCGGTGATCCTGACGAACCCGACCCATTTTGCCATCGCTTTACGTTACCGTCCCGGGATAGACGCGGCCCCCGTTGTCGCCGCGCGCGGGCGTGGGGAAGTGGCTTTGGCGATTAAAGCATTAGCCAAGGACCGCGGCGTGCCGACGCTGGAATATCCGCAGCTGACGCGCGCGATTTATTTCACCTCGCGTGCGGGTCGGACGATCAGCGAGGATCTTTATATCGCGGTCGCGGCTATTTTGGCGTTCGTATTTCAGCTCGATCAGGCTTTGGCGCAACGTGCCGCCCCACCGCGTGTGGAGGTTCCGAGAGATAAGCGGTTCGATGAACATGGTCGGCGCGGGCGATGATCGCTTCGCGCTAAATCCAAACCACAAGTCGCCGTAATACGAGCAAAGGAAACTTCCCTATGCTCGGTTCAATTGCAAACAGCCTCGGTTTCGGATCTGGCCTGAACGTCAGCCAGCTGGTTGCGGATCTGGCCAGCGCATCGCGAACGCCAAAGATTGGACGCATTGACGCACTGGCGCAAGCGACACAGGCGAAGATAAGCGCAGTGGCGCAAGCGCGGTCAGACTTGGACGGTTTCGCCACGGCGCTCAAAGACCTTTTGGCCCAAGGGACGCTTAGCAGCCAGCCGAGCGTTTCCGACGCAACGATGCTCTCGGCAACTGCAATTCCCGGCACTCCGCTGGGCAGCTACGCAGGATCGATTGAGGTCCTCCAGCTGGCCAGCGCGCAATCGGTGTATTCGGCGCTCTTTCCCGCCGCGACCGATCCTATCGGCTTGGGCGGTATGACATTGACGGTCGGCGCAACTAGCTTTCCGATCACTATCGATGGCACAAACAATTCCCTTACCGGTCTCGCCAATGCGATCAATGCGAGCGGCAGCAACGTTCGCGCCAGCATCACGACGGACAATGGCCAAGTCCGTCTGGTGCTAAAGGGCGAGACCGGCGCCGCCCAAGCGTTTACGCTGACCGCCGATGCAGGGGCTGACCCTGGGCTGGCACAATTCGCATACGGCACAGGTGGTGCGATGCAGTCGGCACAAACTGCCGCCGACGCGCAGATTGAAGTTGACGGCATTCCTTATAGCCGGACGAGCAACAATTTCTCTGACGTGATACCCGGCATGGCACTCAGCTTAAAAAAAGCGGCACCCGGGCAGATTGTCTCGTTAGGTTCAACCCGGCCGACCGAAGGATTGCGGCAAGCCGTGACCGATTTTATCGCGGTGTTTAACCAGATGAAGGCAAGCCTGAAAGAGGCGCAAGCCGCGGCGGGCGGTACCAATGCTTTGCGGGTTCTCGACCGGCAGCTATCGGCCTTTGTCAACACCGCGCTGACCAGCGATCCTAAGGTGAACAAATTGACCGACATTGGCATTTCCACCAACCGCGATGGGACGCTCAGCGTCAACGCGGCGAAATTGGAAGCGGCGCTGACCGCAAACCCTGATGCGGTTGAGGCGCTGTTTAACCCGCGCCGCGATGCGACGCATACGGCGGCGACAGACCCGGGCATATCCGACGCGCTGGATATTATCCGCACCGGTGCGCTGTCACCCGATGGGCTAATAGGCGGTCTGACGAAGGGCTTGCAAAAGGAAGCCGCTGAGATCGCCAAAAACCGCGAGCGGATCGAAGCGCGTGAGGATGCCTACCGCCTTCGTTTAGAGAAGCAATATGGCAGCCTTGATGCCCGGATCGGGGCGTTCAAAGCAACGCAAAGCTATTTGGAACAGCAGATAAAACTGTGGTCGAACGAGTCATAATCGCATGTATCACAACACTAATCTTGGCCGCGCCAGCGACCAATATCGTTCGATGGAACTCTCCAGCCGCATCGAAAGCGCGGACCCGCATACTTTGGTGTCGATCTTATACGACGAGCTATTGAAGTGCGTCGATGTGCTGGCTGCTGCTGCTGCGCGTGGACAGGCGCTGGCGACCAACCAATATGCGCACAGGGCACGGGCGATCTTGCTGTCATTGCAATCTGGGTTGGACTTCAACCGAGGCGGCGACCTCGCGCCGATGTTGGCGGGTTTATATGCAGCGATTACCGAAGAACTAAATGCGCGGATTGCGGACGGCAATGTTGACCGGATGGCTGAATTGCGGATTGCGATTGAATCCGTGGTTCATGCTTGGAACGAAATTGCTGGTTGAAAGCCATCACGCCGCCGATTGCAGCCCATATTTGCGCATCTTCTCAATCAGCGTCGTTCGCTTCAACGTCAGCAGGCGTGCCGCCTCTGAAATGATCCCATCGGCCATTTCCAGCGCGGTATGAATGCGCATCAATTCCATCGTCTCAATCTCGTGTTTCAAATCGATGGTCGTGCTTTGTGGAGCATTTGTGTTTTCCGCATAGCCAATTTTAACGGCGACAAGGTTTGGCATAAAGTTGTTCAGCAGCTGCTCGACCTCGTGCTCGCTCAGAACCTCGCCGCCCATCCACACGCCCGCACGTTCGACAAAGTTGCGCAGCTCGCGGACGTTACCCGGCCAATTATGTGCTTGCAGCCGCGCGATGCCACTCTTGTCAAACCGCGCAACAGTGCCGGCACGTTTGCCTTTTTGAAAATGCGCGATCAACGCAGGAATGTCATCGGTGCGGCTGGCAAGATCGGGCACACGCAAGACCAGTACGCCAAGCCGAAAGAACAGGTCCTCGCGGAACTGTCCGTTGGCCATCGCGGCATCAATGTCCTGATGCGTTGCCGAAATGATGCGCAAATCTACAGGCGTTGCGGTCGATGCGCCGACGCGAGTGACTTTACGGTCCTCTAGCACGCGCAGCAGTTTGACCTGCATATCAAACCGCATGTCGCCGATTTCGTCTAGGAACAAAGTGCCTTTATCGGCGGTTTCGAAATGGCCGATGCGGCGGGCGTGAGCGCCGGTGAACGAACCTTTTTCATGGCCAAACAGTTCAGACTCGATCAGCTCATTGGGGATAGCGCCGCAATTGACGGCAACAAAGCCGCGCGCCGCACGCGGGCTCGCCAGATGGATCGCTTGTGCGACCAGTTCTTTCCCGGATCCAGAAGGCCCCGATAGCAATACCGAAACATCGGAATCCGCGACCCGCTTTATCATCGCGCGCAGCCGCGTTGTGGCTTCGCTATCGCCGATAATCAGTTCGTCGATTGACGGCATGTGGCTTTTCGTTGCGGTTGCTTGGTCCATATTCACCCCTGTTCCTACACGGCGAAAATGCGCCGCTTGATGGCCAGAAGATTGACGGAAATGGTTAACAAGGCGTTATAGGTTTTTCCATAACTATCTGAAAAAACTGTATTAAATCCATAACGGAGCAAAGCGCCGCGATTGACGGGCCGACGTATCCGAAATGGATAAAATCTTAGCGCCTGACTCTACCGTCGGTCCCATCCCAAGGTGATCGACATACGCCGGTTACGCGGATCATAGGGGTCTGTCGGGATATAGGGTTCGCGGTCGGCGACCCCCTCGATGCGCATGAACCGGTTCCCCGATACGCCGCGTCCGACCAAAAAAGCGCGTGTTTCTTCGGCGCGGTTTGCTGACAATTGCCAGTTGTTCATCGCTTTATCGCGCGCATATTGCATTGAATCGGTATGCCCGCGAATGATCAGGCCGTTGCTTGTTTCAGCGATTAGGGCGGCGACCTGGTTTAACAGCCCCATCGCATCGGGCGTCATCCGGTCAGTACCTGAAACGAACATCGTAAAGTCCGCTTCATCGACAAGGTCAATCCGTAGCCCCTGCCGCGTGTCAGTGAAGCGCACATTTTTAGCAAAACGCCTCAGCGCCTTGCTTGCCTTTAATCGCTGTTCAAGCGTCTTTTGAAGCCGCTGGAATTTCTCACGTTGTTTTTCAATTCCCGCGCCTTCTTTCGGACCGCCGGTTGCATCGCGCGGGATTGTGATGCTCTTCGTTCCGGTTTGCCCAGCACGATTGGGATAATTGTCGACCGATACGATAGAATCGCCGCCGAAAAATCCGTTCGACCCAGCGCTTTCTTGCTTCGTCTGAACCAATGTCGGTGCGAAATAATCGGCGAGCGCTTTGCGCTGCTTCTCGGTCGTCGCGCCCAGCAACCACATCAGCAAAAAGAACGCCATCATTGCAGTGACGAAATCGGCATAGGCCACTTTCCACGCGCCGCCATGGTGTCCGGCATGTGCCTCCATGATGATCTTTTTGACGATGATTGGGCGGACGGGTTCGGCGGGCTTGGCGGCCATCAGCGCCCCCTCATGCCGTCAAAGACTTCGGCAAAACTTGGCTGATTGGAATGCTCGATACCTGATCGCGCAGCCTCGATCACCAAGGGTTGCGGGTGGCCGTGGAGTGATGCGATGATAATCTGTTTCACGGTTTGATAGATGGCGGCATCGCTTTCGATGATCTGCTTGGCGCGATTGGCAAACGGTCCGACAAGGCCATAAGCCAGCAACACACCCAGAAACGTGCCGACCAGTGCAGAACCAATCATCCCGCCCAGAATTTCCGGCGGCTTATCAATCGAACCCATAGTTTTTACCACACCCAAAACGGCGGCTACGATCCCCAAGGCGGGTAACGCATCCGCAAGGCCTTGCAGCCCTTCGGCGGGCTTTGCGGTATGGTGATGATGGTTCTTGATGCTGTTATCCATCACCTCCTCAACCGCATGCGGATCAAGCGTGCCGGACGATACGACGACCAGCCGTAGCGTGTCGCATATCAGATGAACTAAAGTCTGGTCTTTCAGCAATTTGGGATATTCGGTGAACAAAGCCGACTCAGCCGGATTTTCGATATGCGGCTCGACAGCGACGGGGCCGTCTGTGCGCAGCATCTTCATTAGCTTGGAGACAAGGAAAATACAGTCGAGATAGTCCTGCTTTTTAAACTGCGGGCCTTTGAAAACTTTCGTAAGGCCACCGCCCAGTGCTTTCAGTTCCTTGCCCGAATTGCCAATAATCAACGATCCAATGCCAGCACCGCCAATGATCAGCATTTCGTGCGGTAATGCGTGCATCACCGGCCCCAAATTGCCGCCGGTTAGCGCAAAGCCGCCAAAGACCATCAGGATCAAGACAACGATGCCGATGATAGGAAACATGCAAATTTACTCCGACGATCTGGGGGCAGGCCAACAAGCGGCCAATATTAAGGTTAACGACTGCAATGCGAATTGGTTGAGGGCGATCAGCCCAATATGTCGATCAATGTCCGGCGATTGATGCGGGCAAAGGCGGCTTGCGCGGCTTCCAAAGTGATCGTCTGACCGTTGAGCTTTGCGATCGCTGCGCTCAGGTCGGTGTCTTCCAGCGAGGAGCGTTCTGCCGCCAGCGAGATACTGTTACCCGCTTGCGCATCGCGCAACCGATCCAGTCGGCCGGCGTTGATACCGATTTCTGCGCGGACATTGGCGACATGGTCAATGGACGTTTTGACGTCTGTCAGCGACGTGGCGATCTGTGCGGTGTTGCCGGTCGCGATTGCTGTGCTTGCGGTTCGTAGTCCTTGCGAAATGGCCGTCCCTGCTATTTCAAATGCAGCGGATCGCGATGGGGTCGGCGCGAACACGGTGTTGTCGTCAAACCGCATTGCCATTGGAGAACCAGTGGCAAACAGCGGTCCGCCCAAAGGGGATTTGCTGGCGGCAAGCACGTCCATTTCATCGGCAATTGCTGCAATTTCAGCTGCGATTGTTGCTCTGTCAGAAGCGCTGGCGGTGGGATTGGCGGCGGCCAGCGTCAGCTCTTGTGCTCTGGCGAGCAAGCTGGACGCGGACGATAAGGCTGTGTCGGCCTGATTGACCAATGACGTGCCCAAAGTCACGTTGCGTGCCCATGCAGCGCCATCCGATTGTTTGGTGCGGATATTCGCGACGCGCGCGGCGGCGACTGGATCATCCGATGCGCGCTGCAAGCGTTTGCCCGATGATATCTGCACCTGCGAATCGGCTACGTCGCCAGATAGGCGCGATTGGCGCTGGATTTCGCGCATCATCCTGTTGCCTGTTGCGTTAATCATAGCCTGTCCGTTCAAAAGATGTTGAGGATGGATTGCATGGTTTCACGCGCGACCTGGATGGTGCGTGCGGCGGCTTCATAGGCTTGTTGGAATCGCAGCAAGTCGGCAGCTTCGCGGTCGATATCCACTTCGCCAATTGCATCCCGCGCTGCGGTTGCGCCTTCATAACGAGCGCCGGTGGCAGCGTCTTGCGCACGCGCGGACGCGGTGGATTGTGCTTGTGCGCTGGCGATCCCGGCCCATGCTTGTTCTACGCCAGACGATCCGCGTAGGTTTGCAAGGGATAGGGCATTGCCATTGGGGCCGCTGGCATCGGCGGCGGCAACATCATTAGCGGACAATACGACCGCCGCCAGTGTTGCTGCGCCGCCCCCAAAGGTCAGTAAGGCAACACCAGCGGTACCATTGGCGTCAAGGCCGGCCTGATGCGCGGTGTTAAGTTCGGTGGCTACGCGTCCGGCGAGGGCATCAACATCGGTCCGCAGATCGGCAATGTGGTGCGACGCATCGGTCAGGCCTGCGAGTGAACCCGATGAGGGTGTAATGGCAGAGGCGGTTGGTGATGTGAGCGCAAAAGCCACACGGCCATCGGCCCCAATAACCGCTGCGACGGTCGAAACGGTGCCAGCGTTAACCAGCGCATCCCCGCTTCCGGCAACGCGCACAGTCACCGCACCGCGCGCGTCGAAGCTGGTTGTTACCGGCAGCCGAGCGGATACCGCATCGAGCAAACGATCGCGCTCATCAAGCAACGTGGCTTCATTGGACGATCCAGCGCGCGCACGGCGCAGGCCTTCGTTAACGCGTTCTAATGCGCCAAGGTCGGTATTCAACTGCGTCACTTCGCCCGTTGCTGCGTCCGCGACGCCGCTTCCGGCATGGCTTAGGGATGTGGCAGTCTGGCGAAATCCAGCGGCGGTTTCGTCGACCGATAACAGGAATTGCTGTCGCAACGGTTGGCTTGCGGGGTCACTTGCCAGTTCGTCAGCGATATTGAACATCGCGGTCAGTCGGCTGCCGATACCATTGCCATCATCGGCAACGGCGCGTTCCGCTGCCTGAATCCAGGTCAATCGTGTGGATGCTTGGTTGGCATCGCCCGACGATATCCGCGCATCATCGACAAGCCAGCTATCGACAGAACGCGAAAGCCCTGCAACCTCGACGCCGCCGGGGCGGATGCTGTTGCGCGATAAGATGATGTCGCCTGCCGCAGGCGCTTCGCGCAACCGAACGGTTCGGCGTGCATAGCCCGCGGTTTGGGCGTTGGCGATGTTGTCGCCCACGGTTGCCAGCGCACTGGAATAAGCGCGCAGGCCAGACGCGCCGATGTTCATCAAATCAGGCATTTGGTGGGCCCTTTATTTGGATCAGCTGTTTTTCGACCAAAGCCGCAATGCCGAACTGGCGAACTTTCGCCATGCTTTCGGCGGTGCGCGCATCGGCAAGTTCGCGGAACTGGCTGGTCGCGTTTGATCCAAACATTTCGTCGGCCAGCTTTGCTTGGCGCATGTTGCCGATCAGTTGGCGCAGGATTACAGCTTCGAACGCTTCGGCGGCCTTGCGCAATTCAGGATCGGGCTTGGCGGGTGCAGCCGGTGTGGAGGAAAGTGGGCGGATCATATTATCACCAATTCAGCGGTCAGCGCGCCTGCTTGGCTCAATGCTTCCAAGATCGCGACCAAATCGCCCGGCGGAACGCGGATGCGGTTGATCGCATCCAAGATTGCCGACAACGAAGTGCCGCGTTCCAACAGGAAGGCGGGATTCTGTTCCTGCTCGACGCTGATGTCGCTGGCTTGCTCTGTCGCGGTTTGGCCTTTGCTGAACGGCGCTGGCTGGACAATCCGTTGAGCCTCATCGATGCGGACGGTTAGCTTACCGTGAGTGACCACCGCTGGGCCGACACGGACTGCGCCGTTAATGACGACTGTGCCGGTGCGGGCGTTGATGATGATCCGCGCGGGCGGTTCTGCGCGGTTGATCGACAGGTTTTCGATCAACGCCATCATCCGGATGCGCGCATCACCACCAGCGGCTGCGTTAATTTTGACGGTCGCACCGTCGATGACGCTGGCTGTGCCTTTGCCCAACAAACCGTCAATCGCGTCGGCCAAACGGCCCGCGTTGGTGGCATCAAACTGATGTAGGTTGAACAACAAATGGTCTTGCGCGGTAAAGCCGGTATCCACAGCGCGCTCTACACTTGCCCCGCCTCCGATGCGACCTGCCGAGGGAATGTTGACGGATAACTTCGATCCATCCGCACCTTCGACGCCAAGTCCGCCGATCACAAGGTTACCCTGCGCCATCGCGTAAATCTGTCCGTCTGCACCGTATAAAGGGGCGAGCACCAAAGTGCCGCCGCGCAAGGATTTCGCTTTGCCAAGCGCCGAAACCGTAATGTCCAGCCGTTGTCCGGGCTTTGCAAAGGCGGGCAGGTCGGCGGTAATCACTACCGCTGCCGCGTTTTTCAGAGATGGATTGACGCCGGGCGGCAGGCTGAGGCCAAAGCGGGAGACTGCGCCTTTTATGCCTTGGGTCGCATAATCGAGGCTGTCATCGCCAGTCCCCGCAAGGCCCACGACGACACCATAGCCGGTTAGTTGGTTGGAACGCACGCCCTGAAATTGCCCCATATCTTTGACGCGGTCTGCGTGCGCGGGAGATGCAAACAGCAGCACCGAAAGTATAGATGAGAGGAATGTGCGCATGGTCATATTCTCTGTCAAAAAGGGCTGATGATTGAGAAGAATTTTTGCAGCCAGCCTTGCTTGCTGGCGCGGGCGATTTCGCCTTTGCCGGTGTAGCGGATGTGCGCGTCGGCAACGCGGGTCGATGCGATGCGGTTGTCGGCGCCGATATCAGCCGTTCGAACAAGCCCGGAAAACTGCACCGTCTCGTCACCGCGATTCAGCGTGATCAGCTTTTCGCCTTTGACCAGCATAACACCATTGGCGCGAACGTCGGCGATGGTCACACTGATTTCTCCTGTCAGATTGTTCGATTGGGCAGTTTCGCCTTTTCCTTTGAACGACTGATCGCCGCCCATATTTATATCGCCAGACGAAATTAGGCTAAGCGGACCGGTGGCAGGCGGAGACAGGCCGACCTCGCCGCTGCGTCCGGTACTGGCAGAATTGCTTTTCGACGCGGCCGTCCGCTCGACCAGAACGATCGTCAGGATGTCGCCGACCATCGCGGCTTTTGTCCCCGACGTCAGCGGAGCGTATCCAGCATTTTGGAAGATCGCGCCGTTGGCTTCGGGTGCGGGCGGCAAAGCGGGAGCCGTCGGTGCGAACGCATCGGGCGCAATCGTCTTTTTCTTGGCCGCCGCTGGAGCTGTGCAAAGCGTGAGCGCGATCAGCGCAACGTTAGAGATTTTGTGTGGCATTGCGCATCATTTCGTCGGTTGCTTGGATCATCTTTGAGTTGACCTCATACGCACGCTGGGTCTCGATCATATCGACCAGCTCCTCAACGACATTGACGTTCGAACTTTCAAGCGCACCAGAGCGCAAGCTGCCGCGCCCTTCTTCGCCGGGTGCGCCAACCTGCGGCGCGCCTGAGGCTGCAGTTTCAACAAGCAAATTGTTGCCAATTGCTTGTAAGCCGGAGGCATTGGCAAAGCGCGCAGTCTCGATACGGCCCAATTCGGTGGGCTCGGCCTGTCCGGCAACGCTGGCGGACACCGTCCCATCAGAGCCAATCGATATCGCAGTTGCACCATCGGGAATCTGAATTTGCGGCTGGATCGCCATGCCGTCGCTCGTCACCAAAGTGCCATCGGCAGAAATGCTGAAATCACCAGCGCGGGTATAGCCGGTGCGGCCATCAGGCATTTGCACCTGAAAATAGCCCGCACCTTCGACCGCCACGTCCAACGCATTGCTGGTGGTCGATAGCGTCCCTTGCGTGTCGATCCGCGCCGTGCCGATCATCTGCACACCGGTGCCAAGGTTAAAGCCGATGGCGTAACGCGTGCTGCCCGATGCGGGCGCGCCGGGGGTGGTGACGGCTTGATAGGCAAGCGTTTCAAAGCTCGCGCGGTCGCGTTTGAAACCGGTTGTGTTCACGTTCGCCAGATTGTTGGCGATCACCTGCATTCGGAAATTTTGTGCGTCCAGCCCGGTGCGGGCGACGTGCAGTGCTCCAAGTCCCATTGTCGTTCTCCTATTGCGGTAGCTGCATCAGGTCGGTGGTCGCCGCGTCAAGATCGCGGGCATCGCCGATCAGTTTCAGTTGTGTGTCCCAGCTGCGGCTGGCCTCGATCATTTCGACTAATGCGGTGGTGGCGTTGACGTTTGAGCCCTCAATCGAACGGGTAATCACCCGCGCATCGGGATCGTCTGGCAATATGCCGCCGTCCTTGACGCGGAAGAGGCCATCAAGCCCTTTGACGACTTCCGATCCTGCCGGTGTCACCAATCGTAACCGATCAATCTCTTGTGGTTGGTTCGGGTCGCCGCCGGCTGGCACGATACGGACACGGCCCTCGGCGTCGATAGCGACGGAATCATAGGGCGGCAGTGTAATCGGCCCAGCGGAGCCTTGCACAGGATGACCGTCACCGGTCGTCAGCAATCCGTTTGCCGAAATCTGCAAATCGCCGCGGCGCGTATAGCTTTCCTCGCCATCGGGCGCCTGCACGGCCAACATGGCATCACCCGCAAGCGCGACGTCCAAGTCGCGTCCACTATGCGTGATTGTGCCGCTGCGCATATCGGCGGCAATGACATTTTCGCTCGCAAAGGCCCGCGTGTTGGCGCCTTCTCCGCGCAGCCACAAAGACTGCGCCTCCGATATTTCGGCGCGAAAGCCCGGCGTTTGCGCATTGGCGAGATTGTTCGCCGTTGCGGTTTGCCGCGCCATCGACCCGCGCATCGCGGTTAGGCTGGTGTAGATCAGGCGGTCCATTTGCGTCAGCCTTAGTTGATGTTCACAATCGCTTGCGTCATGTTCGACGCAGTCTCGATGGCTTTCGCATTGGCTTGGAAGTTCCGCTGGGCAGAAATCAGTGCGACCAGTTCTTCAGTCACATCGACATTCGCACGTTCAAGCGCGCCAGACCGGATTGTGCCCAAAGGACCATTCGTCGCCGCGTTGATCGATGGCGGGCCACTGTCGCCGGTCGACTGCCAATGGCTATCACCGACGGGCCGCAATCCTTCTTGTGCGGTAAAGCTGGCCATTGCCACTTTCCCCAAAGCCTCGTCCGATCCGTCGGCATAGGTCGCGGTGACCAGGCCGTCTATGCCGACGGAGACGTTGACCAATGCGACGGTGGGATCGCCGGGTGCATTGGTCGGGAGGACAAAATCGAACGCATCGCCAAGCGCGGTACCGGTAACATTTCCGGCTGCATCGACGGGAAGCAGTTGCAGCGTCGAGCCAGTGGTATCGACGACTTGGCGGCTGGCGTTCACCTGAAACGCGCCGTTGCGGGTATAGGTGACCGCACCACGAGGCGGATCGCCGCGCACAACGAAAAATCCTTCGCCAGCAACTGCAAGATCAAGCGTTTTGTCGCTAGCCTCCAGCGTGCCTTGGGTGAATTGTTGTACAACACCGTTCAGCCGCGTGCCCTGGCCCGCTATCATACGTGTGGTTTGGGTAGGGGCGCTGGCGAACAGATCCCCAAACTGCGCTTTGCTGCGTTTGAAACCAGCCGAGCCAACATTGGCGAGGTTGTTCGAAATGACCGAAAGGTCGGTTTGTGCGCCGCGAAGGCCCGATAGCGATGTGTAGAATGACATGGGGAGTTCCTTTCTTCAAAAATGTTTCCAATCCTCGTCATTCCCGCGAAGGCGGGAATCCATCACCGGCTGCCTAAATTTCAGCAATCGGTGATGGACCCCCGCCTTCGCGGGGGTGACGAGAGCGGAATTATGGGGGCGTTGAGTTTCCTGCGCGGATATCTTGCAGCAATGCGGTTTGCTCGCGGATTTGGTCGGCGATGGATTGCAGCGAGATGTTCATCTCTGAAATACCGGTCACGCTGGAAAACTGCGCCATTTGCGCGACCATTTGTTGGTTATCGACCGGATCAAACGGGTCTTGCGCACTCAATTGCGTGGTCATCAGGCGCAGGAAATCATTTTGCCCCAATTGCCGCTGCGCGCTGCCGTGCGGCATGACGGGCAGGTTGTTGGTGTTGATTGTTTGGATGCTCATTGCAATTCGCTTTCTGTGTTATTGGCCGAGGCGCAAAGTTTCGCTGATCAAGCCTTTTGCCGTGGAAAGGACTTGCACGTTGTTTTGGTAATGGCGCGCGGTCTCGACCATCTCGACCAGCTCAGAGGCGCTATCGACGGCAGCCTCCCACACATCGCCATTATTATCGGCAAGTGGGTGGTCAGGTTCGTGGCGCTTCACCGGATTGGCAGTTGCTTGCGTGATTTGATCAACGGCAACGGTGGCTGTGCCGTTATCGCCCATGACAGTGCGGAACACAGGCTTCATCGCGCGAAAGGCGCTTGCCTCGCTGCCAGAGACCGTTCCTGCATTGGCAAGGTTTGATGCCGTGGTGTTCAGTCGCACCAGTTGCGCGGACATCGCGCGTCCGCTGATGTCAAAGATGGAGAGGTTGTTTGCCACGATCATTCTCCCCGTATCGCGCGGGTCAGTGTGCTGATCCGTCCGCTTAAAAAGGAAAGGCTCGACCGATACGCCAGCGCGTTTTCGGCAAACGCGGTTTGTTCTGTCGGCAATTCGACAGTGTTGCCATCAAGTGATGGTTGGACGGGAATGCGATAGGAAACAGCGCCTTGCGCCCTATGGCCATTGCCAACCATTTCCAATGCCTTGGCAAAATCAAGATCGCGCGCTTTGTAATTCGGCGTCGCGGCATTGGCGATGTTGGATGCCAGCATGTTCATCCGCTGCGCCCGCAATTGCAAAGCACTGGCGTGAATGCCCAGGATATTGTCGAAAGCCATAACGAAACTCCTTTCCGCAGCACAGGCCGCAACAAAGGGATGTTAGCAATGGCTGTGCCAGATCGAATTATGGTATATTTATCAGTATTTTGTTTTCACGTATCGGGCGCTCAACGAGCCGCCTGTCGGGATGTTGACGGGCTTGCGCGCTATCCCAACAAAAGCGGCTAAATTCCGCCATTGGCACAGGCTTTGCAATTTGGGCTTCTGATAGCCGAGCGCATCGCGCGCGATGACTGAAAGGAAGATAACATGATCCGTAAACTTACTGCGATGGCCGCGACGCTGATGTTCGCAGCACCTGCCTTGGCAAATGACTTTGAAGATTTCGATGCGCTCGATGTACGCATTGCTGAACTGGCAGCGACCGCAAGCGAAAAGGCCGCGACCATCGACCGGCGGATAAAGCTGGCGCGCTGTCCCGAAGCACCTATCCTCGAAAGAGGCGGCATAGGGATGATTGCAGTGCGCTGCGTTCCGCTCGGCTGGCGGTTGCGCGTTCCAACGAATGCGTTCCCATCCGATTCCGCACAGCGCGGCATCGTGCAGATCGCCGAAACATCCGTGGTGCGTCGAGGCGAGGCCGTGAACGTCATGGTCGTTGGCGATGATTTTAGCGTCAGCTATGTTGCGACGGCGATGGATGATGGCGCCGTGGGTAGCTCAGTTCGTGTCAAATTCTCGACGCAAGGCGCGTTTATGACGGCCAAAGTTACTGCGCCGGGAAAAGTGCAGATGGACGATTAAAGGCGTCTAGGTAGCTGCCGTTACCTAATGTCAGAAGCCTGTCGAAAAACCGACAGCCCTATGACGAAGGCGAAGTATCATGGTGGACCCCATCTCATTCGGGCGGCTAGGCTCGGTCGAAAGGCGCAAGGCAGCGGTTGTGCCCACGCCTGAACATGCAAAAGCCTCAGTACAGGACGCGTTGCTGAGTTCTACTCAAGCGAAGCCGAAAGTGTCGCTGAGCAAACTGACCGCACTGGCGCGCGAATTGTCCGACGCTGGGCCACCCGTGGACCATGCGCGTATCGCCCAAATCCGTCAGGCCATTTCACTTGGCAGCTACCGGATTGATCCCGGCGCAATCGCCGACGCTGTGCTGCTTTATTATGACAGCGGCAAGCCATGACGCTTGATCATCTCGATCGCATCATCGCGCGGCAGTCGGAATTGATTGCCGCGCTGGATGCGCAAGACGCGACCGCGATTACCGCAGCGACCGAAAGCTTAGCGGCTGCGATCACGCTCGCCAAAAATGACCCGCTGCAATTTGATAAACGCACTTCAAAAGAGCGCGTAGCGGAGGCCTTGCAAAGCGCCAATTCCGCGTCGATTCGGATCAATTACCTGATGCACTGGACACGTCAAAGAATTGGCAAGATCGCAGAATTGCGCGGGCAAGCATCCAGCGGATATCACCTTAGCTATTGAAATATATCGTTTAATTCTGACACTAACGTGTTTGGCACAGCCGTTGCAAATCAGCCGCTATGACGAACCGTTACGATATTGCCAGCCAACCTGCGTCAAACATGGACCGCGTATCGCGTGCCATTGGGGTTGCCGCCGACCGGACCGGCGTTGATTTCGACTATCTGATGAATCAGGCGCGCGTCGAAAGCAGCTTTCGTGCCGATGCGAAGGCGTCAACATCAAGCGCATCCGGCTTGTTTCAGTTTACCCAGCAAACTTGGCTGGCCACTTTAAAACAGCACGGGGCGGAGCATAATTATAGCTGGGCCGCCGATGCTATCGCCGCCGACAAACACGGGCGATACTCCGTGTCTGATCCGCAAATGCGCGGGCAGATACTAGAGCTAAGAAATCAGCCAGAGGCCGCGTCCGTCATGGCGGCGGAGTTTGCGGCTGATAATGGCGACGTGCTGGCATCTGCCTTGGGGCGCGAGCCGGAAGCGGTTGATCTGTATCTCGCCCATTTTCTGGGGTCGGGCGGCGCGACCAAGTTTTTGAAGGCTTGGCAAACCGATCCATCACAACCGGCAGCGACGCTGTTCCCAGCGGCGGCGGGCGCGAACACAGCGATATTCTATGGCAAAGGCGGCGGCCCGCGCACGCTGAATGAAATCCGCGAGCGGTTCAAAGGCAAGATGGGCGGTGACTTTGGGCGTCCGGCCACCGCGCCGCCGACGATTGCCAATCGCAGGTTCGATGCGCCGCATGCACCGATGCAGTTTCGCGCGATTGAACCCATGCCGCAGAAACTGTCCATAGCATTTGCAAAGTCCGCCTATGTCCGCCTTGCCGGGCTGAGCGCTGGGGGCGCTTGATGGAAAACGCCATCCAGCGAATTTGGACTTCGGTCATATTGGGCGGCGCGCTGCCCGCAGCGATCCTGATTGTCGTGATGTTGATGGTCGTGCCTATCCCGGCCTTTGTTCTGGACATAGGGTTCATCACTAACATCCTGATTAGCCTCGCGGTTTTGATGATTGCCTTGTCGGCGGCCAAGCCGCTCGACTTCTCGTCCTTTCCGACCGTGCTGCTGATGACGACATTGTTCCGCCTGTCGCTGAACGTGGCGTCAACGCGCGTCGTTTTGGTCGATGGCCATCAAGGCGCAGCGGCGGCGGGGCATGTCATCGAGGCCTTTGGCGCGTTCCTGATCGGCGGCGATTACATCGTCGGCTTGTTTGTGTTCGCGGTGCTTATGATCATCAATCTAGTAGTGATTACCAAAGGCGCAGGGCGAGTGTCTGAAGTGTCCGCACGCTTCACATTGGACGCATTGCCGGGCAAGCAAATGGCGATTGATGCAGACCTTAATGCCGGACTGCTAACGCCCGAGGAAGCCAAGGCGCGTAGACAGGAAGTCTCGACTGAGGCCGATTTTTACGGATCGATGGACGGTGCTTCAAAGTTCGTAAAGGGCGATGCAGTTGCTGGCTTGCTGATCCTGTTCGTCAACATTTTCGGCGGGCTACTGCTTGGCGTTGTCAGCCACGATTTGGCGATTGGCGAGGCGGCGCAAACTTATGTGACGCTTGCCATCGGCGATGCGTTGGTCGCGCAAGTTCCCGCCTTGCTGCTGTCGATCGCCGCCGCTGCAATCGTCACACGCGTGTCGTCACCGCTGGATTTGTCGGGCCAAATCGGCAGCCAGTTCGGCCTTGCAAAGGCTTGGGCACCAGTCGCTATCATTCTGGTGTTGCTTGGGATGATTCCAGCGATGCCTCAGATGGTCGTGTTGCCCGCCGCCGCCGTTGCAGGCTCCATCTTTTGGCATTTGCGCAATCGCGATGTTTTGGCGGCTATCCCCGTTACCATTGCGTTGCCGACATCCGAGCCACATATCATCCATTGGGACGATGTGTGCGAGACGGCGCCGGTCACGCTAGAGATTGGCTATGCGCTGGTTGATATGGTCGATGACCGAAAGGCTGCACCATTAATGGCGCGGATCACCGGCGTGCGGCGGCAATTGTCGCGCGAATTGGGTTTTGTTTTGCCGCTGGTAAAGGTCAGCGATGACCTGTCTCTTCCCGGTAATTGCTATCGCATCCGCGTCGCAGGCGCGATTCTTGGCGAAGACGAGGTTTGGCCAAATGAGTTGCTCGCCCTTGACGCTGGCGATTGCCTTGACGGCATTACTGGTCGCGCCTGCAAGGACCCAAGCTTTGGTCTCGATGCTTTGTGGATTGGTGCAGAACGACGCGCCGATGCGATAGCGGCGGGCTATACGGTGGTCGATGCGCCAACGGTGGTCGCAACGCATTTGAACCGGCTGGTTTCTGGTGCCGCTGCCGAACTGTTTGGCCTAGATGAAGCCCAATCGATTATCGACACGTTGAAGCAAAATTGCCCGCATTTGGTGCAAGGGCTGACGCCTGCGCCCTATTCTCTGGCGACGATAACAGCAGTCTGCCGCGCGTTATTGGCCGAACGCGTACCGCTGCGCGATTTCCGCCGCGTGGCCGAGGCGATGGTCGAAACTGGCGGGCAGGAAATGTCACTGGCGGACCTTGTCGAGGCTGTGCGGCAGCGCATCGACGCGTTGATTGTCCAAGGCATTGTGCCTGTCAAAATGCCGCTGCCCGCGATCACGTTCGATCCCGAACTAGAGGCATTGCTGACCCAGGCGGTGCGCACTGGTCCGAACGCGTCATGGCCGTTTGAGCCGGAACTGGCACGGCAGATTATCACTGCGATTGGTGATGCGGTCCAGCCTTTGCTACTCGCCGCGCGCAGCTTTGCCGTCATCACGTCCCCTGTCTGCCGTGCCGCTGTATCGCGGCTGTTGAGAGCACAATTTGCCGATGTGGCGGTGCTGTCATTCCTTGAAATCCCAGAAACCAAAGCGGTCGAAATCATCGCGACCATCAGCGGCAAAAGCAACGCCGCGCTGCTCGCTGGCAACAGCGACAATGAAAAGGAAGAATAATTATGCTTCAATCCGCCACCGATGCTGCGCAGAATAAGCGCATTGCGCGCGCAGAATATGGTCATATCGGATGCTCTCAATCCGATTTGCTTCGCACGCATGGCAATATGGTGCGCCGTATCGCTTGGCATGTCTTTGCGCGCATGTCGTCATCGGTGGAGCTGGAGGATTTGATCCAGACAGGGCTGATGGCGTTGATCGAATGTGCCGCCAGCTATGAAGATCGCGGCTTTGCCTTTGCGACTTATGCCTCAACCCGCGTGCGCGGCGCGATGATCGATCAGCTGCGCAAAGAAGCGCGCATGACACGGTCAGCAATGGCAGGGCGGCGAAAACTGTCTGAAACGCGGCGCGGGCTAGAGCGACAACTGATGCGTCCACCCACCGCGATTGAAATGGCGGAGGCCTTGGGCGTCGAAATGGCTGCGTATAACGAGTTGTTGGTCAACGCGGTTCCGGTTGAGGCGGACAGCGTCGACAATCTGTATTCCGATCACGACCCTTGGTTTGCCGATGACGCAGAAAGCGCGGATGTAATGATCGAGAAAGATCAGATGCGTGCACTGTTGGCCGCTTCAATCGCCGACCTACCCGAACGCGAAGCTATGATTCTGCAACTGTTTTTCGTTGAGGAACTGAACTTGGAAGAAATCGGGCAGACACTGGGCGTTGGTGCTGCCCGTGTCTGCCAGATTAAAAAATCAGCTTTGCAAAAATTGCGTCAGCAGATGGAAACCGACGATCCTGATTAAGCCAATGCGGCTTTCAAATCAGCAATCAGGTCAGTGCGTTCCCATGGGAAGAAATCACCCTCGGCTTTGCGACCGAAATGGCCATAGGCAGCTGTCTTGCGGTAAATCGGTTTGTTAAGGCCCAGATGCGTGCGGATGCCGCGCGGGGTTAGGCCACCGAGTTTTGCAATGCCCATGATTGCTGCCTCAAGCTTGTCGTCACCAACGGTGCCGGTCTCGTGCGTATCAACATACAGCGACAATGGCTTGGACACGCCAATCGCATAGGCCAGCTGAATCGTGCAGCGGGTGGCAAGGCCAGCAGCAACGATGTTCTTCGCCAGATAACGCGTGATGTACGCCGCCGAACGGTCAACCTTTGTCGGGTCTTTGCCAGAAAACGCACCACCGCCATGCGGGGCCGCGCCGCCATAAGTGTCGACGATGATTTTACGACCAGTCAGACCCGCATCACCATCAGGGCCACCGATTTCAAAGCTGCCCGTTGGGTTGATGTGATATTCGGTTTCGCGCAGCAGCACAGGCGGGATCACGTCGGCGACCACCTTTTTCACATAGGCGTGCAGCTCAGCTTCGTTTGCGCCTTCATCATATCCCGGCGCATGCTGGGTCGAAACGACCACAGCGGTTGCGGCAACGGGCAGGCTGCCTTCATAGCGCAAAGTCACTTGGCTTTTTGCATCAGGCTCCAAAAACGGCGCAGCGCCCGAATGGCGGTCAGCGGCCATGCGTTCCAGAATCTTGTGGCTGTAATACAATGTGGCAGGCATCAAATCGGGGGTTTCGTCGGTCGCGTAACCGAACATGATCCCTTGGTCGCCAGCACCTTCGTCTTTGTTGCTACCGGCATCAACGCCTTGCGCGATGTGCGCGGATTGGCCGTGCAGATTGTTCATGAATGTCAGCGTTTCGTGATGGAAACCCGATTGCTCATAACCGATTTCTTTGACGGTCGCACGGACGGTCGCTTCGATTTCTTCCTTCGCGCCCGGTGCCCATTCGCCGTTTTCGTATACGCCTTTGCAGCGGATTTCTCCGGCAAGGACGACCAGTTGCGTGGTGGTCAGCGTTTCGCACGCGATGCGTGCTTCGGGGTCTTTAGACAGGAACAGATCGACGATGGCGTCGCTGATCTGATCGGAAACTTTATCGGGATGACCTTCTGAAACCGATTCAGAAGTAAAAAGGTAATTGTCGCGCATGGTTTTTCCAGTTCAATTGCTGTGTCTGCGTATAAAGAAATCTTTATATCGATGCGCGCCCTAGCGGGATATGCGGCGGCGGACAAGAGGCAAGAATGCCAACGCGATCAACAGTGCTGCTAAGCCAAGCGGTAGCATATTGCCATAACGTGCAAAGAGGGTCGGGGCTTTGGCCGGTGGTAAAAACGTGTCGATCCGGCCAGCTTCGCCAGACGGCAGGCTTTCGACGATGCGACCATCGGCATCGATTATCGCGCTGATGCCCGTGGGTGTAGCGCGGACCACAGGCAGCCCTTCTTCAATTGCACGCAGGCGGGCTTGCGCCAAAAACTGCGGCCTGCTCCAACTGCCGTACCACGCGTCATTGGACGGCTGAAAGATAAAGTTTGGTCGGTTGGCGCGATCCACAACTTGGCCTGAAAAAATAATCTCATAGCAGATTTGCATCCCGACTTTGATGCGTTTGCCGTCAAAGGGCAGATCCAATGTGCGCGGCCCCGGACCTGGCCAGAAATCCATCGCGCCGGGCACGAGCCGCGTCGCGCCCAAAGGTTCGAGTAGCCAACGTAAAGCGAGATACTCGCCATAAGGAACAAGGTGCGCCTTATCATAAGTGTCCAGAATTTCGCCCTTGGCATCCATGACCAAAACCGAATTGCGGGCGCCAGCGACTGTACCATCCGGTCCAAATTCAAGCCGATCTCCGCCGGTTAACAGTAAGTCGTTCGGCCTAAGGAGTTTCGCCAGTGTCTGCCGCGTACCCGCCGCAGTTCCGCCCGGCTGGTTGACATAGGCTTGGCGCGGATAGCCATCCTCCAGCCACCAAGGTATTGCGGATTCGGGCCAGAATACAAGGCGGGGCTGGTCGTTCTGGGGTCTGCTATTTTGCGCAAGACGGACGAAGTTTACCGCTTCATATCCGGCAGTGTGTTTGTCGAGTTGGCTGATATTGGGTTGAACGACGGTGAGGGCAATTCGCTGGCGTCCGATGCCTTTGTTGTTGATTGCGGCCACTACGCTGTCACTGGCGAACTGGACAAACGAAACGCCCCAGAGCGAGGCCAAGGCGACACTAATCAGCAAAGCTCCACGCCAACGCCCGTGCGCCAGTAAAAGCAAAGCTCCCGACAACGCGACAATCGCGCCGGACAATCCGTAGCTGCCAATATGGATCGCTGGCGATGCGAAATCGCCGATAGCTATAATTCCCAGAGGGTTCCATGAAAAGCCGGTGAATACCCAACTGCGGAGCCATTCTGCGACGATCCACATACCTGCAAAGGAAAAAATGAAGGGCAACGACACAGGCAGAGCACCGGTTTTACGATTAACCCATTTTGCAACCCACCACGCACCCCAGCACGCCAGCGCCGGATAAACCGCCAGATACAGTGCCAACAATAACACCGCGACCCAGCCCAGCCATTCGGGCATTGCGGCCTGATATGTAAAGGCCATGGCGATCCAATTGTTGCCGACGCTGAAATGGCCGACGCCAAACAGCCAGCCGAGCAGAAAGGCGCGCTTGCCGCTTTCCGCCGATGCAACAAAATGCATCAACAACCCAAGACATAGCAGCGTAAGAATCCATAGGTTCAGCGGGGCAAAGCCTGTTGCCGATATGCCCCCGGCAACCAGCGCCAGCCAGCGGGGATATTTGGCAATCAGTGCAGGGGTCTTGTTCATCGCGCGCAGCTTTGACGGGCAAATTCCAACATTGCAATCGCTGTGCGCGGTGAATCGTTTTGTTGCTTGCCGTTCAGCCGCCGCCTGCTAGCAACTGCTTCATGAACATCATCCCCATATTTGCGCTTGCCCTAGCGCCCAATCCGCCGGTTCCACTCAGCGAAATCCAGATGCAGGATATTCGCTGCGTCGCGGTGATTGGCATTGCGGCATCCGAACAACGCACCAAGAATGGGGTTTTTGCGGAATATCCTGCGCTCAGCGACGATGGCAAACGCTGGGCCGGCATTGTTGGCGATCGCGTGATGGAGGCAACCGGACAGCCGCGCGAAGTTGTCGCGCTGGCGATCCAGACGTCTGTAAAGACGGAGCAGGAAATGTCGGCAACCGCCGAAGAAGGCAATACCGGTTTCCGCGAGCGGTTGACCGCCTGTGTTGGCAAAATGAACGCTAGTCTTGGCGCACTGGAGATGGCTGACGGTGAACCCGAAGCAGAACCCGTTAAATGACGCTGCGTCCATTCCACCTTGCCTTTCCGGTGCACGACCTATCGGCTGCACGCGCATTTTATCGCGACGTCCTCGGCTGTGGTGAGGGCCGCTCATCCGATCATTGGATCGACTTTGATTTATACGGACACCAAATCGTTGCGCATCTCGACGCACAAATGATGCCGCGCCCGATCCATAATGATGTTGATGGTCATAACGTTCCGGTGCCGCATTTTGGTATCGTTCTGACGATGGAACAGTGGGAAACGTTGGTTGAAAGGCTGCGCGCTGCGGGAACTCAATTCGG
This sequence comes from Sphingorhabdus sp., assembly GCA_040079555.1. Classification (GTDB taxonomy): domain Bacteria; phylum Pseudomonadota; class Alphaproteobacteria; order Sphingomonadales; family Sphingomonadaceae; genus Sphingorhabdus_B. Next base: position 38,408 of record JBEBKE010000006.1, read on the forward strand.
CATCGAACCGCACATTCGTTTTCAGGGGCAGGTGGGCGAGCAAGCCACGATGTTCTTTACCGACCCGAGCGGGAATGCGCTGGAGTTTAAGGCGTTTGCCGATGATGCGCAGCTTTTTGCGACTTAGTTCCCCCTCAAAACCTGGTCCATCGTGGTCACACCCGAACACTTATCGCCAGCCTTACTGCCGCCACCGGCCAGCATCGTAAAGGCCACAAAACCGCCAACAACCGCAACGATAAACGCGGCACTGACCCATGCTAGGTATTTGTCGATAAAGGCCTTAATCGGCGCGCCGAATTTCCAGAACAATATGCCGACCAGCATAAACTGAAACGCGCGACTCAACACGCTGGCCCAGACGAAATCGAACAGGTTCATATGGATGAAACCAGCGGTCAACGTGAGCAGCTTGAACGGGATTGGTGTTGCGCCCTTGATCAGGATAATCTCCGTGCCGAACTCGCGCAGGTAACAGGCGGCAGCTGGAAAGCTATCCCACAGACCAAGTGCTTTCAGCAACGAAACGCCAATCGTTTCATAGGCAAAATAGCCGATGGCATAGCCAAATAGCCCACCCAAAACCGACGCGACAGTGCAGATAAAACCAAAGCGCAAAGCCTTATCTGGCCGTGCCAAACACATCAGTCCCAGCAACGGATGTGGCGGAATGGGGAAGAAGCTGCTTTCGATAAACGAAAACATAAACAGCCAGCGTTCGGCGTGCGGATGCGCTGCCTTTTCCATCATCCAGTTATACAATTTTGTCAGCATCTAGGTTTCCGTTTGTACTTTGGCCGTGCCCATGACCCGGCCATAAGCCCAGCCGATGCCGATCAAAGCAATGCCGAGGCCAAGGAATGAGACGATGCGCAGCACGCCTGTAAGCGCGGCAGCGTCAATCAGGAAGACCTTTAACGTGACTGCTGTCAGCAACGCGAGCCCTGCCATCCGCAACAGCCGCGATCCAGCCATCATCCCGCGCACCAGCCATGCAAGGGCAAGGAGCAACAAACCGGCGGAATAGAGGTAATTCTCCGCGGTGTCGATCGTGCCGCCTGACAACAAGCTGCCTTGCAACGCCTGTCTTACAGAAACCAAAACCGTGAGGATCATACTGCCAAGGCTTAACAGGCGCAGGGTCAATTGCTGCTTGGCATCGGCTGTCAACCTGCTGACCAGCCACATCCAAATCGCGACCAAAACCATATGGCCCGTGGCGAGATTGGCGATAGGGATTGGCCCGACCATTTGCGCGCGCAAAACTGGATTCAGCAAGATCAGGTCGAACCAGACGACACGGAACACCGCAACCGCGACCAGCGCCCAGCCGATCATCCGCAACGATGGCCAGCCTGGCCGCTTGGGTGCTTGCGACAATGCCAGCCAGCTAAACGCAAACAGGCTTTGCGTAAAAATTGCGCGTTCGGCAAAACCCAGTCGGATAAAGTCGCTGGGGCTTTGAATCGCGGCTGGCTGTTTAGCGATCAGCCAGATGAAGGCAGTCACGCCCGCTGCGCCAAAGCCCCAGATGGCTTTGCGTGTCTTATCGCCAACGCTGAACCATTTGGTCCGGAGCATAACGAGCGCCATCACCGCAGGGATCAACGTCGTGCGAATTGTGTCACCGATTTCGGGCAGCATCGCATAGGTATTGCTTTCGCCCCACAAGGACGAGACGAACGCCCCGATGATTTTGTACGATGACACCACCGCCCATCCCATGGCGATTGCCAAAGGCGCGATGGTAATGCGGCGGATGACGTGGTCGCCGGTGACCAACGCCCAAGCCGCGACGCCCATCGCTACGACCGCGCAGTACACGGCGACCCATTCTTCAGCGATCAGATAAGCGCTGGCCATCAAGGCCATCAGGACCGCAGCGGCAACCGATAGGCGTTGCAGAGTGGCGGCTTTAGACTGCCGGTACTGATGCAGCGCCAATGCAGCACTGACGGCAGCAATGGCGAGCGCGGAGGCGCCCCAAACAGCGTCGCTGACATTGAGTGGGTTGGAGAAGGTAGCAGTGAACCAAACCAGAACCGGCGCACCGAGCGCGGCAATCGCCCATGGCAAAGCAGGCTGGCGATCACGCCACAGCGCAAAATGACCCGCCCCTGCAAACAGCAGGATGATGGCGAATGAAGCGGTGATGGTTGCTGCGTCTGCCCCACGTTCCGCCCAAGCCCCGACCAATGGCGACGCCGCCAAAAAAAGCGCGGCCAGCATGACCAATGCCATCCGTGCCTCGCGCCATGCCATTGCAATCGCCAACACCGAAAGCGCGCCAAAAAAGCCCCAAGCCACAATTGAGAAATCCATCTGCGGCAACAGCATGGCCAATTGCACGAGCGCCAAGGCCATCGGTGCATAGCTGGCGGCATCTTTCCACTTGCTATCGGTTTGGCCAAAGCGGTCGAGCGCGAAGACCGCCGCTGCCCCGCTTATCAGCACGAACAAGCCTAAATAGGCCAAGTCGCTTTCTGCGCTAAGCAGCATAGCAAAGCTCCAGAGCGCGCCGCCACCCGATGCCAGCACCAGCAGCCACAACCAGCGCCGCCATACCGCGAGGCCAAACAACGCTGCGATGAAAACCGCAAGATACAGCAGCAGCGTCGGTAGATTGTTCGCCCCCATGCCCGCCACCCAAGGCGCGGCAAAGCCACCGGCCAGCCCCATCAACGCGGTCGGCGGGCCATGGCGCAGCGCCAGCACAAAGGCGATGGCGGTGACAACGATGACCAACACAAACGCGGTCGCAACCCCCATCAGGCCGTAAATCTCACTCGCCATATACAAAGTGCCATACAGCGTTGCGACGCCCGCCCCCGCCAGCGATTGCGCGACGCGCGGGTCAGCGGTGAAGGACTCGCCGATTTTGGGCAGCCGCCCGCCGAATTCGGACAACGCGATCAGCGTTATCGCGAATAAGGTCGCAAGGATCGACCGGGCACCGTGTCCGAGCAGCCCTGCTTCAATCGTATAACGAACTAGGAAAAATCCGGCAAAAACCAATGCGATCCCGCCAATCCAGATCGGTAACTTGCCGCCCACCAGATCTTCAAAGCTCGCCCCTGCCAATGGATTTTTGAATCCGGGCTTTGGTGCCTCGGGTGCGGGTGCATCCCACACAATTTCAGGCGCTTTCGGCATCGACGGAGGCGCGACTTCGCGCTGTATCACCGAGGCGGTGCGTCGGGTGGTTGCTTTTGCCGCGACCTTAAACGGTGCAACGGGTTGCGGCGCAATCGGTTCAAGCGCAGGTTCCGCCACCGCGCGCAGTGGCAGGCTATCCTCCAGATCGCTGACCCGCCGCCGCAAATACGCCACTTCGCCGAGCATCAGGAACAACCAAAGCCCCAACCCCGCAACCGCGAAAAACAAGATAGTTTCTGCCATCCGACCCCCGATATGATACCGCGGTTATGGCGGGGTTTGGCGCGGGGTCAAAGCTAAAATGCTCGGGCGTGTCGGCGGAAAGTCACACTAAGGTCTCACCTGAAACGCATTGTGCGGCGCTTAAAGCTACAAAAGATACCGACGCACGCGGTGGAATTGTATCCTTTGTCGTTTTTAGGGGTGAAGAATTTTGGCTGATTGCATGCCCCTACAGCCATCGGGCGGTCAGCGATATGGTAGTAACAGGCTGGCAGATGCAATCCTACATTGCAAGCAGGGAGTGCGATTGACCACATTGAACAGTTTCGAGCTATTCGTGATACGTTAGCGTCGGCCCCAGCACCCCCTAAAACGCAGCAATCCCGGTTATCGCCCGGCCCAGTATCAACGCGTGCACATCGTGCGCGCCTTCATAGGTGTTGACGGTTTCAAGGTTCACCATGTGGCGGATG
>JBEBKE010000007.1:0-38628 GCA_040079555.1 Sphingorhabdus sp.
CGGCGCTCTCGAAGCGTGCTAGACCCAGTCTGCACCGGTCGGGCCCTTAGCTCAGTTGGTAGAGCAACTGACTTTTAATCAGTAGGTCGCTGGTTCGAACCCAGCAGGGCTCACCACATTATTGTGGTATATTAGGTATTTAGTTGATTGGCTATCGGGAGACGATCCCTTAAAGCATGCTCTAGGTAACATTCTAGGTAACATTGGGAAGTAAAATACGTTCGAACGATAGGTGCGCTGGATTTCTCCAATCTCCCTTTCTTCGTCCTGATGAAGGTTAGACCAAGGCAGAATCACTCAGGTATCTGAATGCGAATCCCGGTCGTTGGCTCGGCTATGTGCCATTGGGGCTCAATGAATTGCTGATTTCAACCTGGGCGTGCCGTCAGTATTCCTCCAATGACCCCGGATTAGCGCGGCCATTTATGATGCAGATCATCGATCATATAATCATGTGCGTGACTGGATTGGCCTGCGCGGTGAACACTATGATGAGGGTGATCATCTGGAAGTTCGGGATGTTCATGCTCTATCTCCTTTGGATCTCGCGTGGGCCACAGCCAGAGGGCAGCTGCGACACCAGAAAGCGCGAGCCCTGCCAATGAGTAGAATGCTAACTGCTGGCCGAACCGCGCGCCGATCTGTCCAGCCAGCGGATAGGCGATCAACCAACAAGCATGACTGAGTGCGAATTGCGCTGCGAAAACGGCGGGCCGATCTTCTGCGTGAGCTGAGCGTCGGAGTAACAGCCCTGATGGCGTTAAGGCAGCCGCATAGGCCATACCCATTACGAACCAGCCTGCGAGCAGAAAGGGCCAAAATGCTACCGACATGCCTCCAGATGCAAGGCCCAGAGCAGCGAGCGCCGCTGTCAAGACGACCGCGCCGCCGAGCATCACAGTGCGGCCTTCGATCCGATCGAGCAGGCGCGGCAAGGCCAGCGCGGCTAGCATCGAGCCGCCGCCATAGGCCGCGAGCGACAGAGCCACTTCGCGTTGCCCTAAGCCGAACGTGTCACGTACGATCACGACGGTGTTGACGATGACCATCGCACTCGCCGCCGCGGCTGCGAGATTGACCGCGAGCAACCCGCGCAAGCGAGGGGTTTTGAGGTAGATACGCATCCCGCGTGTGGTGCGCGCGTAAATGCCGCCCTCGCGAGGTTTGGCGGGCGACCGTGGCAGCGTTACCGACAGCACCATTAGTGCCGAGCCGACAAAGCCGATTGCGGTGCCGCCGAATAGCCAGTGGAAGCTGATCACACTGAGCAACGCCGCTGCCAGCATAGGGCTGAGCAGGCTTTCGAGATCATAAGCGAGCCGAGAAAGCGACAGCGCGCGCGTATATTCCGCCTCGTCTGAAAGCACATCGGGGATGGTCGCCTGAAAAGTCGGGGTGAAAGCAGCAGAGGCGGATTGTAGAGCGAAGATCAGCACATAGACCTGCCAGATTTGATCGACGAAGGGCAGCAGCAGGGCAACCCCAGCGCGGATCATATCCATCGCCACCAGAAACGCGCGGCGCGGCAGGCGATCGGCATAGGCTCCGACAATGGGACCGATACCGATATAGGCGATCATCTTGATTGCCAGCGCCGTGCCAAGGACTGCGCCTGCATCGGCCCCTGCTATGTCATAGGCTAGCAGACCGAGTGCGACCGTCGCCAACCCGGTTCCGACAAGCGCTATTACTTGCGCTGCGAGCAGGTTCCGGTAGGTTCGATTGGCGAGTATCTTCAACATTGTTCGTTAACTCAACCGACGCGCTTGATATCGGTGTAAGCACCGCTAGTTTTCAGGACGATGGTCACGCTATTTTCTGTGCGGTTGCGCCAGAACCAACCATGCTTTCCGTCAAATGCGGCAACAAGTGTACCGTTTTCACCACCGGACTGCTTGCCTTTGCCGTAAGCATGATAATCTATGCCAGGCGCATCGGCATGGGTGTCATAATTGACAACGCCGCCGCGCACCGACCAGTTATAGCCTATACGCACACCTTTGGCAGCAGCGACCTTGACTTCGGCGCCCTGCCCCGGTTTCAAAACAACCTCTGTCTGGTCGCTGCGGCCTGCGGTATTAGGTGACTGGGCATCGGCTTGGGCAGGAGCATTTTCCTGGCCTACAGTCGGCGCCCCGCTGGCAACGGCTTCATCGGAAGCCTTACTGGGTTCGCTGACCCGGTCGGCTGCTGCCTCCTGCGCCAATTGAACCTTGATCTCGCCCATTTCAGTGAGGCCGAAGGCGCGTCCTGCACCGGTCGGGTCGATGCCATATTCAGACGGCAGGACGACCGTGACCAGAATCGTAGCTGCGCCTGCGATGGCGACAAGAGTAGAACCTATAAGCTGGCGCGATGTCGGCAGGTCGGACATGTTTGGCAATTGTGAATTGAACATGAAAAGTTCTCCTTAAGCGATGGCTAGGCCGGTGAGTTGATAGCCGACCAGAACAAACCCTGCTGTCATTAGCAGGACGTTGGCGGCGAAGGCATAACGCGCAAAACCTTGGGTTTTGCGCCAAAAGCCCATGAGGATCAGGATGGCAAACAAGGCCAGCAACTGGCCGATCTCGACCCCGATGTTGAAGGCGATGAGATTGGGCAGCAAGCCGTCTTTCGACATCTCGAATTCCTGGATCTTGGTTGCCAGCCCGAAGCCGTGGAAGAGACCGAAGACCAGAGTTGCGACCTTTGTATTGGGCTGCACACCGAACCAGCGGCGGTAGGCTCCAAGATTATCGAGCGCCTTGTAGACTACAGACAGGCCGATGATCGCGTCGATGATGTAGGCGTTAGCGCTGATCCCGGTGAGCACGCCGAACAGCATCGTAGTCGAGTGGCCGACGGCGAAGAGTGTTACGTACAGGCCAATGTCCTTCATCCGGTAAAGGAAGAAGATGACGCCGAACAGAAACAGCAGATGGTCGTATCCAGTCACCATATGCTTCGCGCCCAGATACATGAAGGGCGTGAATTGCACACCGCTGACCTCCTGCACATAGCCCTGATCACCCTCGGCAACGCCGTGGGCATAAGCATCGGCAATGCCCGTTGCGAGGAACAGCAATATGGTCAGAAGGACCCAGACCATTGGGTGATAAGCTTTCTTGCCGGACATTAAATTCATCATGCGGTTCCTTGCGCCAGACGGGGCGATGGGGTGGTTGTTATGTCGTCAGCGGGGCGCTCTTCCCGGCCATGGATCAGGCGGTAGAGCGCGGGCAGCACGATCAGCGTCAGGATAGTCGAGGAAATGATGCCCCCGATCACGACGGTCGCCAATGGACGCTGAACTTCCGAACCGGCACCCACGTTGAGTGCCATTGGCACAAAGCCAAGCGAGGCGACCAAGGCGGTCATCAGCACAGGTCGCAACCGGGTCAGCGCGCCTTCGCGGATAGCCTCATCGAGCGCCATGCCGCGTTCTCGCAAGTCCTTGATGAATGACAGCATGACCACACCGTTGAGAACGGCGACGCCCGACAGAGCTATGAATCCGATGCCTGCCGAAATCGACATCGGAATATCTCGCAGCGCCAGAGCAGCCACACCGCCGGTCAGTGCCAGCGGCACGCCCGAGAACACAATTGCGGCATCACGCGTCGATCCGAACAGCATGAACAGCAATCCGAAGATCAGAACCAACGCCAGTGGAACGACAATCTGAAGCCGCGTCGCTGCCGACTGGAGTTGCTCGAACGTGCCGCCATATTGGACATAATAGCCCTCCGGTAGCGCGACATCGCTTTCGACCTTGGATCGCAATTCGGTAATGAATGAGCCTAGGTCGCGCCCGCGGACGTTGGCGGTAATAACGGCCCGGCGTTTGCCGTTCTCGCGGCTGATCTGGTTGGGACCGACCGACAGTTCGATGTCGGCAATTTCGGACAACGGCACAAATTCGGTGCCCCCGTCACCGGTGCGCGGTATGGGAAGACTGCCGAGCAGATCGAGATTGGTGCGCGCCTCCTCTGGCAATCGGACGACGACTGCAAAACGGCGGTCACCCTCGAACACTTCACCCGCATTACGCCCGCCGGTTGCAGTCGAAACCGCATCCTGAACATCGCTGATATTGATGCCATATCGTGCCAGCATCGCCCTTCGAGGTGTTACCGAAAGTACTGGCAGGCCTGTGACCTGTTCCAATTTGACATCTTCAGCGCCCGGAATCGACGAGACGATTTTTTCGATTTCATCGCCAGAGGCCAGTAATTCGTCAAGATCCTCGCCGAACAGCTTGACCGCGACGTCGGCGCGAACGCCCGCAATCAACTCATTTAGCCGCATCTGCACCGGCTGCGTGAACTCATAATTGTTGCCCGGAATCTGCTGCACCGCCGCGTTCAGTTCCGCAACGAGCTGTGTTCGCGGTTTGCGCGGATCGGGCCAGTCCTTGCGGTCTTTCAGCATGATGAAGTTATCGGCGACCGAAGGCGGCACCGGATCAGTGGCAACATCCGCCGTTCCGATCTTGGCAAAAACCCGCTCGACTTCAGGGAATTTGCTAATGCGTTTTTCAAGCACTTCCTGCATTTGCACGGCTTGCCCCAGGCTGGTGCCCGGAATACGCAATGCGTGCATGGCAATGTCGCCTTCATCGAGATTGGGGATAAACTCTGACCCCAGCCGCGTTGCGCCATAAGCGCTGATCGCAACCAGTCCGAGCGCCAAGCCAATCAGCAACTTCCCGCGCATATAGGTGCGATCCAATATGCTGGCATAGCGCGCGCGCGACCATGCCATCACGCGGTTGTCCTTCTCCTCAACCTTGCCGGTCACAAACATAGCAATCGCCGCGGGCACGAAGGTAAGCGAGAGGATCATCGCTGCGGTCAACGCCAGCATCACCGTAATCGCCATGGGATGGAAGGTTTTGCCCTCGATCCCGGACAGGGCAAATATCGGCAGATAGACAACCGTGATGATGATTACCCCGAAAATTGACGGACGAATGACTTCGCTGCTTGCCGAGGCAACCAGACCGAACCGTTCGTCACGGTCGAGAAGGCGTCCCATGCGGTGCTGAGCTTCGCCCAAGCGGCGCAGGCAGTTTTCAACGATAATCACCGCGCCGTCGACGATCAGTCCGAAATCAAGTGCGCCAAGGCTCATCAAATTCGCCGACACGCGCCCCGCTGCCATGCCCGTGAGCGTCATCAACATTGCCACAGGGATAACTGCCGCCGTGATCAATGCCGCCCGGACATTGCCTAGAAGTAGGAACAGGATAACAATGACCAGCAATGCGCCTTCGGCGAGGTTCTTTTCGACCGTGCTAATCGTCCGCTCGACCAGCTCGGTGCGGTCATAAAGCGGCTGCGCGACAACACCTGACGGCAGTGATTTATTGACCGCTTCCAGCCGTTCGGCAGCTGCCTGCGCAACGATTCGTGGGTTGCTTCCGGTCAGCATGAAGATCGTGCCGAGGACAATTTCCTTACCGTTCTCGGTCGCCGCACCGGTCCTGAGTTCGGACCCGATAACCACTTCTGCAATGTCGCCGATGCGGATGGGAATGCCGCCGCGCTTGGCAATGACAATCTGCGACAAGTCGGTTTCGTTTTCAGCTCTGCCAGGCAGCCGGATCAAAACCTGTTCGCCGGCCCGTTCGACATAGCCGGCGCCAGCGTTAGCGTTGTTCGCCTCAAGCGCGTTGACGACATCGGTGAGCGACAGCTTGAGCGTAGCCAGCTGCGCCGGGTTCGGTGTCACATGATATTGTTTGGTGTAACCGCCGACCGTATTGACCTCGGCGACGCCGGGGACATTGCGCATCTGCGGACGCACGACCCAATCGTGAAGCGTGCGCAAATCGGTCGGCGTCCATGCGGAACCGTCGGGCTTGCTCGTGCCTGATTTCGCCGTAACCGAATACATGAAAATCTCGCCAAGCCCGGTGGCTGTCGGCCCCATTTGCGGTTCGATGCCCGGTGGCAATTGCGATTTGGCGGCCTGCAAACGCTCGTTGACGAGCTGACGCGCAAAATAAAGATCGGTGCCGTCCTCGAAGATAACGGTAACCTGGCTCAATCCGTATCGCGAAACCGAGCGGGTGTAGCTCAGCTTCGGCACGCCCGCGATTGCGGTTTCAATTGGGTAAGTGATCCTCTGCTCGGCTTCGAGCGGCGAGAATCCTTCAGCCTCGGTGTTTATCTGCACCTGCACATTGGTGATGTCGGGTACAGCGTCGATTGGCAGGCGGGTGGCACTCCACACGCCAAGCGCTATGAGCAAGGCGACGATGCCAAGCACCAGCCAGCGCTGGCGGATTGAAAATCCGATAATACGAGCGAGCATATTCTGTTTTCCGATCAATGGTCGTGGCTCGCGCCCGACTTTTCAATGTCGGCGCGAATGAGAAAGGCTCCCTTGGCAGCATAGCGCGTACCGGGCTTGATACCGGAAAACACTTCGGTCCATTCGGGCGTCTTTCGGCCCAGCTCGAGCATCCGCACCTCGTAATCGTCGCCGAAATTTGCGAAGACCACAGTAAAGTCGCGGAACCGCTGCAAAGCCTCGGTGCGAACTGCAAGCGGCACAGTGAATGCACTCACGGTGACGCGGCCCTGCAATGCCATACCGGGTCGCCATTTGCCGTCCCGGTTCGGCAGCGATGCGCGCATCAATGCGGTTCCTGCCGCTGCATTGCCTTCGGGCAGATAGCCGCCCAGCGTGGCTTCTGCGACCGGCTGCCCATCAATAGTTTCGATAACGACCTTTTGCCCAGGCCGGATCGTTGAAAGATCGCGTGGAAAGACGTTGAACACCACCGTCGTCTGTCCTGGGTCAGTAATGACATAAAGCGGCTGGTCGAATGTGACATTGCCGACATTTGCCGTTCGTTCGGCGATCACACCGCTAACCGGCGCATAAACCGGATAGGTTTGCAGCGACTCGCTCGACTCGATGCGCGCCAGTAACTGGCCTTTGCGGACATAGTCCCCGACCGCCTTTGTGACCTGGACCACGCGTCCGGGAAACTGGCCGCGCACTTCGGACCTTGCCGTCGTTGCCAGTTGCACGATCCCTTGCACCTCGCGCGTTTCGCTAATGGTGACGGGACCAACGGTTTCAATCTCTATGCCGCCTTCTTTTGCGGTAGCAGCAGGGATTTTGGTGCGACCTTCGGGGTTTGCAAACTTCCAGACATGGCGCTTGCCGTTCTCGGTCGCGACGACCTGTACATCAAAACTGTGCGGTTCCGTCACCACGCCATCGCCTGCCAGAAAGTCCTTTTCGGCCTTGAATGCAAAACGGTCGATCTGACCGCCCAGCCGCGTCAGCGTTACCGCCAGATTGACGGTTGAAGGATCGATCGGCTTATTGCCGCGCGTTGGATACATCCGGTATTGCGGCGGTTGGCCATCTTCGAAAATAGTGACTTCAATCGCGAAATCGCCGTCGCGCAACATCCGACCGTTGTGCGGCCCTTTTTCATATTCGGATGCGGACTTGCCTTCACCTTCAGCCGGTTTTTCAGCCTCGCCGCCGCAGGCAACAAGCGGGACGATGAACAACAAGGCCGCAGCCATGCGAATGTGCAGATACTGTTTCATGGATTGATCCCCTTGTCAGCTGCGGCGTCAAAGCGCCCGGTCAGCCGGTCTATTTCAGTTTGAAGGTCACGGTAGCGCGTCACGGCATTGAGCCATTCGGCCTGCGCTTGGATGATGGCATCGGCGGCACCTTGCATGTCGCGGAAGGTGAAGCCACCGCGCGCATAGCCTTCGCGCACCTGCCGGAGTGCCTTGGTGGTCTGCGGATAGACCTCAACGACGATGGCATCGGCGCGCGCGCGGGCGGCGTCCGCTTCTGCCCCAAGGCTGGCAAGGCGGCGAAGCCGGTCGAGTCTTTGTGCCTCTGCGGTCAGCTCGATCCGCAATTTTTCGGCCTGTGCCCTCGCGATATTTCCTTGATTGCGGTCAAAGCGTCCCAATGGGATTGTGACGCCAGCAACCAGCGCAACATCGTTGGTGCCGCGCAAAAAGCGTGCGCCGCCACTCAGGGTATAATCCTGGCGAACGCGCGTCTGTTCGAGCGTTACCGCCGCCGAAGCGCGTTCAGCCTCGGCCTGCGCAAGCGCGACATCGGCCTCTGCCAGTTGCCGCGCCGCCGGGATTCCCGACAGCACTTCGCCCTCGGTTTCGATGTCCATGCCGCTTCCACCCCAATAGGCAGCAAGGCCGTTACGCGCCGCAACATGCCGCGCCCGCGCTTCGGTAAGATTAAGCTGCGCCTGCGTAACCCGCGCCGACGCGCTGGTTTCAACAAATAGCGGATCTTTATATCCGCGCACACGGCGCAGCGCCTCCCGCTGCATCTCGATTTCGACACCCAATCGTGTTTCCGCGATCTCGACGACATAGCCAGCGATTACGACATCGAGAAACGCACGCTGCACAGCGCTAACAAGTTCGAGCCGACCTACGCGCGACGATGCCTCGGCAACACCGATGTCACGGTCAGCAAAAGCCAATCGTGCATCGCGCTTGCCACCGCGTTCGATGGTTTGGCTATAGGTTCCCGTTATCTCGGCTTGGCCGAAGACATTATAGGGTCCACTGCCGACGAAGTTCTCGCCTTCGACGGTTACCGTAGGATTGGGCCGAACGCCCGCTTGGACACGACCGGCACGCGCAGCGGCGATCGCCGCCTCGTTGGCGCGGATCGAAGGCGCGGCCTCAACCGCCTTGGCAATGGCATCATCCAGCGTGATCGGCTCCGCGAACGTAGCCGTAGCCGGACAGGCCAGCGCCGCCGCCAGCAAGGCGGTGCGCAATTTGGGAAACATATTAAAACTCCTGAACCGTGGACGCATTCAAGGGCCGGGCGCGAGGCCCGCCCTAATGGCGTGGTTCAGGCTGAGGGTGGTTCGGTGGGTGGTGCCTGACTGAAAGAGGTCAGAACGTCGGTCTTCACGAACAAAAATTGCTTCTTGGAAGCAAACGCGCTTCCGAAAAGACTATCATGAACCGTTGCAAGCACTGGTGGCAGATGAGAGTGGGCAGTGCTTTCGGCATTGCCTGGTGAAGACTGGTTGTCTCGACGATGATCTTCTGATGCTGCTTCAGCAGCCGAAATCTCGCCTGACGAATGTGCATGTGCATCCTCGGGATGCGCCATTGCCGGGGCGTGAGACATCCCCGCGACAAGCGCTATACCAAGAACAAGAGACATGACCCAACGCATATTGGCTCCCTTTATCGGGTTGCTGAATGGAGGGCAAATGCTATTTCAGCCAGTTGCAAGATTCGTCCGGCGGATGTCTCGCAGATAGGGTTGGAGCTAACCTCAACAATCGGTGATCAATACCTGTTCTCTTCGTCGAAAAAGCGCGCGAACCTCGCCAACATAATGGCCATAAAGAGAATATTTCGAGACTCCCCTTATCGCCCTGTCAATGTCCGCCTTCCTTACAGCGTTGCGCTTCGTCGAATTTCGACCTCGGCGCGAACTTGGGCGTGAAGTTATTCGGGACCGAACTCCGCAATGGGTTTGCCATTTACGATAAAGTTTAAGGTACCCTCTAGCGTGAGGATATTCGCATCGGCAACTTACCGTCATGCCACGCAGGCTGCGCTTTAAAGGATGGGGGACATCACAGGCTCCAAAACGCCCTGTGCGCGAGCGGTTTCCAAAATGCTGACAAGTGGATGCCCGCTGCGATGGCGCCAAAATCGATCAGGGCGCTCCGCACACTGGCCCGTTCATTTCAATCTTCTGGATAAATTTTCGAAGCGAAACACGTCATTAAGACCGCAAATCGGCGAATATGATTTAGCCGTGGGCGCGGTCGGGGGGTCCAGCGCCCACGGCAAGGCCCATTCCGCTGCGAACCAGGACTTCTTCTCATTTGGAAGCCTCGAGCGGCACGTCGAGCGGGGACCGATTGGATTTGAAAAATGCTCCGCATTCCCAAAAATCGGTAAGGAAGTGGAGCGCATGGCTGCTGGATTGGGTAGGTGGTCACGCATGGAGTGCTTCGGCATCGCTGCACGGGATGGTTTCGGTTTGAAGCGTTACGTGATGGATGCTGTATTGCTTTTCGAGCATTTCTGCGACGGCTGTGCGAACCGCTTCGCCTGTTGCCTCCGATTGAAGCACCAGATGCGCTGTTAAACTGGCATCGTCGCCTGCGACCGACCAAATATGCAGATCGTGAACACTAGCCACGCCGAAAACGCCATTGATTGACGCCCTTACCTTTGCCAGGTCGAGATTGCGCGGCACGCCTTGAAGCAGGATGTGCGTTGTGTCGCGTAACAAGGTCCAGGTGCGCGGAAGCACCCACAGCCCTATTGCAATGGCAACGATAGGATCGATCCAGGTTTTGTCCGTTAGCCAGATCGCAATGGCGGCTGCAATAACGCCTATTGACCCAAGCATGTCGGCCCAGACTTCGAGATAGGCACCTTTCATGTTGAGGCTAGTTTCTTTCCCGCCCGCTAAGACCCGCATGGCGATAAGGTTCACGACAAGTCCGAGGCTAGCAACCGCTAGCATACCAATTGATTCCACCGGCTGCGGGTCGAAGAAACGCGAGATGCCCTCATACAGCACATAGCCCGCGACCACGAACAGCAGCACCGCGTTGAACGCTGCGGCTAATATCTCGAAGCGGCGATAGCCATAGGTTCGCTGTGCATCTGCGGACCGCTGTCCAATTCGCACAGCGACGAGCGCAATGGCGAGTGCGGCGGCATCAGTGAACATGTGAGCGGCATCGGACAGCAGCGCGAGGCTGTTGAACCAATATGCGCCAACAAGCTCTGCGATGAGAAAGCTGCCGGTAAGACTGAGCGCAATCGCCAGACTACGCGTGTTGGCGCCATTGGTATGACTGTGGCCTGGAGAACCATGTCCCTGATCGCCGTGATTATGTCCCGCGCCCATGTCAGATATCCTTTGCCGTATTAGAAGTGCTAACGTCTTCTGCGGGCTTGAAGGTCCAGAACAGCAAAAGTGCGTTGATCGTCACAAGAATCGTGGCTCCCGTATCTGCGATGATTGCTGTCCACAAATTGGTGATGCCAAATACTGCCAGAACAAGGAAAACCAGCTTCAATCCAACCGCGAGCACAATATTGACGATGATCGTGCTACGTGTTTTGCGGGCTAAGCGGATGGCGTCTGGAACAGCCAACAGTCTATCCCTTAAGAGGCCGACATCGGCAGTCTCGATTGCAACATCGGTTCCGCCACCCATTGCGAGGCCCAGCGAAGCTGTCGCCAGAGCCGGTGCATCATTGACCCCGTCGCCAACCATCAAAATCGGCATTTCAGCTTTTAGCGCAGCGATCCGGTCAAGCTTGTCAGCAGGCATGAGTTCGCCTTCCGCCTCCATGCCGAGAGGTGCTGCCACCGCCGTCGCAGTCCGCTGATTATCACCGCTGAGCATAAGGGATTTGATGCCGAGTGCGGTGAGCGCGGCAATCGCAAGTTTTGAATCTGTCCGCGGCTCATCCCGGCTGGCGATGATGCCGATAAATTTGGTGTCGGCAAACAACACAGCAATCGTTTTGCCCTCCCTTTCGAGCGCATCTATTCGGCTCATAATTTCAGGTGTGAGCGATTTGGATGCACGCGGGCTGAGCAGCGCGATCGTCACGCCATCAACTGTCCCTTCGACGCCTTCGCCCTGACGGATGATCACGTCGGTCGCGCTAGGAATTTCAATGCCCTTTGCCACAGCTTCGGCAACGATGCCGCGTGCGACGGGGTGGGACAGACCCGTTTCGACCGCTGCCGCAAGTCTCAGAACTTCGGTTGCATCTCCTTCAACATCGGTGACGACCGGATGACCCAAGGTGAGCGTTCCGGTCTTGTCGAACGCTGCAATCTTGATCTTGGCAAGCATTTCAAGCGCTGCGCCGCTTTTGATCAGAATCCCGTGCCGCGCAGCGGTGGCGATGCCGGTTGCAATAGCAGCAGGTGTCGAGAGTACCAGTGCACATGGACATGCAATCAACAACACCGTGAGCGCACGGTATATCCATGTTGACCATTCACCGCCCATAAGCACTGGCGGCACCACCGCGATGAGCGCAGCAATGAGTATTGCCGCAGGTGTGTAATAGGCGCTGAAACTATCGATGAAGCGGGCCGTGGGAGCGGTGCTGGCCTGCGCCTGTGCGACCAAGTCACCGATGCGGGCAACAACGCTGTTGCTGGCATCCTTGGTTACGGTGACCTTGAGTTGACCGTCGCCATTTATGCTGCCTGCAAAAACCGGTGCACCAATGCCCTTGTCGACCGCTGACGATTCTCCCGTGATCGCGGCCTCGTTCAGATCGGACCGGCCATCAATGATTTTTCCATCGGCTGCGAGACGATCACCGGGCGCTACCAGCATCACCATGTTGACGGTCAAGGACGTGACGGAAACCGTCTTGCGCTCGCCATCTACTTCTATCGTTGCTTCGGACGGCAATAATTGCGCCAAGGCGGTTAGACCGGAACGGGCACGCGCAGCAGCGAACCCTTCGAGCAGTTCGCCGAGCGAGAACAACGCGACCACAACAACTGCCTCGGCACCTGCATCAATCGGCAGCGCACCGACAACCGCAATCGTGACCAGCGTTTCGATGCTGAAAGGCCTGCCTTTTAACGCCTTTTCCAAAGCCGATTTTGCAAACGGCAAAACAGCAATGAGTGCGCCAATGGCATAAGCCCAATCGCCCCAAGCCGGAAACAACACGCCAATCAAATAAGCAAGCCCGGCACAAATACAGGCAAGGACGAAAATCCGAAGTCCATTCTCCGAACCATGTTCATGCCCGTCACCATCTGTGTGGGTCTCAATCGGCGCTTCAGCTTTGATCACATATATTCCTTCAAAAAGTATCGGACAGCAAATCAATCGTTGTCACTGTAATCAACTTACGCCTGAACTGTTTTATGAGACCGGCCCATATTTGGGTTCCGGTCTCACAGCGGGTATGAACTGTTCCCGCGCTTATGCTGGTTCAGCTCCTTTGTCGTCATCGCTCACGAACATCCGCTCTCCTGTAGCTGTCACATCGCTGTAATCGCCCGCAACATGCTGTTTATGGCGACCGCGCAGCAACAGATGACTGATCGCAGGCAACACGAAAAGCGTCAGCAAGGTCGACGTAATCAACCCACCGATCACGACAATCGCCAAGGGCTTTTGCACTTCGGCACCGACGCCTGTTGCTATCGCCATCGGGACAAAACCAATGGCCGGAACAATACCGGTCATGAGGACCGCGCGAACGCGCTCCATCGTGCCTTCGCTAATTGCCGTATCGATCGGTTTTCCTTCGTCTATGCGCTGGTTGATGCTCGACATCACGACCAGCCCGTTCAGCACCGTCACACCCGAAAGCACGATGAACCCGACCGCCGCCGATACCGAGAAAGGTAATCCGGTCAACAGCAACGCAAACACGCCGCCAGCAAGCGCCAAGGGTATTGCGGAATAAACCGCAATCGCCTGACGCACGCCGCCAAGTGCCATGAACAATATGCCGAAGATGGCGGCAAAGATGATCGGGATGACTATCGACAACCGTGCCGAAGCGGCTTGCAGATTTTCAAACTGACCGCCCCATTCAATAAAGCTGCCGGTCGGTAGTTTCACTTGCGCGTCTACCTTCTCCTGCGCCTCGGCAACAAACGATCCCAGATCGTTGCCGCGCACATTGGCCTGCACCACAACCCGGCGCTGGCCGTTCTCGCGGCTAACTTGGTTCAGGCCCTCGGAGAAGCCGAACTGGGCCAGTTCGCTTAATGGCACCGACGCCCGAGCACCGCCTTCCCCGGGCAGCAGCACAGGAAGCGCTCCTACCGCATCGAGATCGTCACGCGTTGCCCCGTCAAGCCGGACGACGATGTCGAAGCGCCGGTCCCCTTCAAACACGATGCCAGCTTCGCGCCCGCCAAGAGCGGCAGACACGGTGTCGCTGACATCCTGAAGCGTTAAACCATAGCGTGCGATAGCGTTACGGTCGAACTGGACGTCAAGGACCGGGAATCCAGCCGTTTGTTCAACCTTCACGTCAGCAGCACCCGGCACGGTTCCAATAATGGCTGCCACCTGATTTGCTGTCCGGCCCATTTCATCGAGATTGTCGCCATATATCTTGATGGCGACATCGCCGCGCACACCAGCAATCAGTTCGTTAAAACGCAGCTGTATTGGTTGGCTGATCTCAAATGCGTTGCCAACCAACGGTTCCAATGCCTTTTCGACGCGCTCGATGACCTCGTCTTTGGTATCAACGCCCTCAGGCCATGCCTCGCGCGGCTTCAGAATGATGAAGGTATCTGATGCGTTCGGTGGCATCGGGTCGCTGGCCACTTCTGCGGTGCCGGTTTTGGAGTAGATGAACGCAACTTCAGGCAACGCAGAAACCGCTTTTTCAACCTTTAGCTGCATCTCCTGTGACTTGTTTAACGAGGTTGAAGGAATACGAAGCGCCTGCATTGCCAGATTGCCCTCGCCCAGCACCGGTATGAACTCGCTACCGAGCATGGTGAAGACCAGAGCAGCGGCGGCAAATGTCCCGCCGCCTGCGCCAATCCAAGGCCACGGACGTGCAATGACACGTTGCAACACAGGCTCATAGCGCGTCTTTACCCAAGCAATCGCTTTCACGTCCTTTTCGGCAACTTCGCCGCGAATGAGCAATGCCACCATTGCAGGCACGAACGTCAGCGAAGCAATGAACGCGCCAGCAAGTGCCAGCATCACCGTGATCGCCATCGGCGAGAAGGTTTTACCTTCGACGCCGGTGAAGGTGAGCAACGGAACAAACACGAGGAAGATGATTGCCTGCCCGTAAATCGTCGGCTTCACCATTTCACGAGACGCTTCAAACACCTCGTGCAGGCGTTCGGTCAGCGTGAGCATTCGCCCTTCATGATGCTGTCGCTCGGCAAGACGCCTCAAACAGTTTTCGATGATGATAATTGAACCATCGACAATCAGTCCGAAATCGAGCGCGCCAAGGCTCATCAGGTTACCCGGCGTGCCGGTAGCATTCATTCCCATCGCCATCATCAGGAATGAGATCGGAATGACCAACGTGGCGATGACCGCAGCGCGGAAGTTGCCAAGAAGCCAGAACAGCACTGCTGCAACCAGCAAGGCGCCTTCAGCCAAATTCTTCTCGACGGTGCCGATGGTGGCATCAACGAGTTCGGAGCGGTTGAGCACCGGTTTCACGACGATACCCGGCGGCATCGACTTTGCTACTTCCGCAAGCCGTTCAGCCGCCGCCGAAGCCACGAGCCGACTGTTGCCGTCCGCAAGCATCAGGACAGTTCCGACCACAAGTTCCTTGCCATTTTCCGATGCGGAACCGGTGCGCAGTTCGCCCCCAACTTTAACGGTTGCTACATCGCCAACCATGACAGGAACGCCGCCACGGCTTGCGACCGTAGCGCGGGATATTTCATCGACTGTTCGAATGCGGCCATCGGCGCGCACGAGGAATGCCTCACCGCCCCGTTCGACAAAGTTTGCGCCTACCGAGATGTTGGCCTTTTCCAAGGCCTCGGCCAGCTCCGAAAACGAAATGCCGTAAGTGGCAAGTTTGGAAGCGTCGGGTTGAACAACAAATTGTTTTTCATAACCGCCAATCGAATCGATCCCGGCAACGCCAGACACCGAACGCAATTGCGGGCGGATAACCCAATCCTGGACCGTGCGCAGATAGCCAAGCTTTGCGACATCGTCGGTGAGCGTTTGACCGGTCGGCGTTACATATGAGCCATCCGGCTGGAAGCCCGGCTTGCCTGCAACTTTCGGGTTTTCCTTGGTTCCGGCCTTTGCATAATCGACAGTATACATCAGGACTTCGCCAAGGCCGGTCGACACCGGTCCCATCTGCGGCTCAGCGCCTTCAGGCAATGTGCCTTTGGCCTGATTGAGCCGCTCGGCGACCTGCTGGCGCGCGAAATAGAGGTCGGTATGATCCTCGAAAATCACCGTAACCTGACTGAAACCGTTACGCGAAATCGAGCGTGAGGTTTCAAGCCCAGGAATCCCCGCCATCGCGGTTTCAACCGGAAAAGTTACAAGCCGTTCAATGTCGAGCGGCCCAAGATTGGGTTCGACAGTATTGATCTGCACCTGCTTGTTTGTGATGTCGGGCACGGCATCAATCGGCAGCTTCAAAAGCTCCGACAAGCCGTAAGCCGAGATGATAAGCGTCAGGATGACCACGCCCCAGCGGAAGCGGATCGACGCGTCTAAAAGTTTATCGATCATATCAATGCTCCGCCTCGCCCTTGCCGAATTCGGCTTTGAGCATGAATGCGCCCTTGGTGACGACGACGGCACCTGGTTTCAGTCCATCGACAATCTCGATACGGCCACCGCCACGCTTGCCAGTGACAACTGTCGTAGACTGAAAACCCTTGGCGGTTTTGACGAACACGACTTCCTTGCCTTCGACGGTTTGCACCGCTTCTTCGGGTAATGCGATCAGGGTGGTATCGCCGCCGCCGCGTGGCGTGATGCGGGCGCGAAGACCTTGACCAGGCGTCAGCCCGCCGATCCCTTGCGGCGTCAGAACTATGGTTGCGGTTTTGCTATCAGGGTCGAGACTGGGTGTCGCGGAGCGGACCACGGCGGTGACCGTTTCGCCGCCAAGAAGTTCGATCACAGCGGTATCGCCGGGTTTGATACGCCGCGCGTCGGCGGCAAGCACTGATGCGTTTATCTGGATACGGTTCGGATCGGAAACGCGGAACAGCTCTGTTCCTGCCAGCACATAGGAACCCAATTTGGCATCTGCCTTGGTAACACGGCCCGAAATCAGGCTGATGACGCCCAAGGTGCGGCCATCGCCTGACACCTTTGCGGCGGAAGCGGCTGACTGTGACCGCCGCGCTTCGGCCTCAGCTGCGGCCAACGCCGCTTGTGCGCCCTCCAGATCTTGCCGCGCCGTAACCTTGGCATCGAACAGTTTTTTCTCACGTGCATAGGTCGAACGTGCCAGCGCGAGATTGGCCGATGCCGAACTTCGTTCTGCGGCAATCGACGCTGCATCGCGGCTCTCCATGACCGCCACTGCTTCACCGGCACGCACGAAGTCGCCCAGTTGGCGGTTGATGCGCACGACGGCCCCATCCGCACGTGCAGTCAGAACTGCTTCACCTTCAGGGGTGGAGGCAACAACGCCTTGCGCCAATATCTCAGCACCCAATCCGCCCGATTGCAATGCCTCGGTCACGATACCAGCGGCTTTTGCGCGAGATTCCTCCATGAGGATTTGGCCTTCGACATGGCCTTCTTCTTCGGCCTCTTCGGCGGGCGCAGCAGCGGCAGCCGTAGTTTCCAGAGCGAACATTGTGCGGCCAAGCATTATCCCGCCGCCACCAAGCACGAGCGCCGCAACGGCCACTCCAGCTATAAGCTTGTTTCTGTTATTTTCGGTTTCCATAAGATTGTCCTTTACAGCGCGTTTGCGCGGATGAGAGCGGCAAGCGCTTCGGCACGGTCGAGCCGCGCCTGGATGAGATTGAGTTTGGCGGTGGTCAGTGCAGTTTGCACATCGAGCAGTTCCAGCAGCGAGAATTTGCCGGCATTATATCCGATCCGTGTCAGTCGGAGGGCTTCTTCAGCCTGAGAGATGCCAAGCCCCGCCAGAGCCTCATAACGTACCTCGGCAGCGCCCAGCAATATCCGCGCATCCTGACGGACTCTGGTTGCTTCGATCCGTGCAAGCATCGTGGCCGATTCTGCCGCCAGACTTTCAGACTGGGCTGCGTCGATATTACCGCGATTTCGGTCACGGAACGGCAATGCAATCGAGACACCGGCGACCAACGCCGTTTCTCTTCCTTCAGCAAAGCGCCGGACACCGCCGCTCGCCGTGACATCGGGCACAGCATTTGCGCGAGCCAGCCTCACCCGAGCTAGAGCCGCGTTTTTTTGGGCTATCGCAAGCTGTTCGTTCAGCGAGGGCAATTCAACTGGCACGTTGGGAGGTGCCGTTTCATCAGTAAATGTGGCGGATAATTCAGGATCGTCGCTCCAGATCAGCGTTGCCAACAGGCGCCGCGAACTTAACAATTCACCCAATGTGCGCGCCTGTTCCGCCCGTGCCTCAGCCAACGCAGCCTCCGCACGAAGCTGGCGCAAGGGCGGCTCCCGACCTGCATCGACAAGGACTTTTGCTATCCTCGCCAGCTCTTCGGCGGCGGCGGTATTGTCGCGTGCAAGCACCGCCCGGTCTTCGTCAGCCCGAAGCTCGGCATGTGCAAAACGGATATCACGGTCCAGATCCGCCAAAGCAGTCTTGTATGACAGAAACGCAAAATCCCGTTCGGCGCGAGCGACCTCCACCCGCGCGCTGCGTTTGCCACCAAGCTCAAGCCGCTGGCTTACTGCCAACGTGGTTTCAGTACTCCGAAGCCCCTGAAACGCACCGCTGCCGGCAAAATTCTCGACCTCTAAGATCAGTTCGGGATTAAGCGAAATACCTGCCTGGCGGGCACGTGCTTCGGCGGCTTCGGCCAAAGCCTTCGCCTGCGTAACGCGAGGGGAACTTCCGACTGCCGATTTAAGTGCATCCGATAGCGTGATGGGTTCGGCATTGACGGTCGAGCCGGTTGCCAAAAGCGCGCCCGCCAAACAGGCTGCACGCAAAAATATAAACATGATGTTGAAACTCCTGAACCATTGTCACAGGCAAGGGCGCACTCATGCACCCCTGCAAAGCGGCAGGTTCAGGCGGCGGGAGGTTCTGTGGGTGGTGCCTGAGAAAGCGAAGCCATCGCGGCATGCAGACTGGCTACAAAGCTGTTCTGCGCCGCCGTCAATGTCATGGTCCTCGGGGGCCCATCGATCCTTAAGGCCATACTGCAGTGATGATGGGCGACTGCATGGCAAGGTTTTTCGCCATCGTCGTCACGCGTGTCCTGACCCGCGTCACTGTCAACCTCGTGAATGTCCAGAAACTCTTCGGCATGTGAAGCGGAAGCAGCCTGGGCATGGGCAACGGTCGGCATGATTACCGTGCCAAACAAGATGGCAAAGACCAGCAATAAGGAGGTAATTCTGCCCTGCATATCGCCGCCCGTAGCATTAGCTTTGTTGATGCGCAATTGTACAATCATTCAGTTTCCCCCCGCAGCTTGGCCCGCAAGTCGGGCGGAATGTCCATTTGCTGGAATGCGCTGACGTTGGCCCTGCCGGTGTTTCCTGCAGGAATCCGTCCTGAAATCGCGCCAAGGGGTGCCAAGGCCAGCCGGAATATCTGCCCTGCAATTTCGCGTGCATCCCTTTGGCTGATCGCAAATCGAAGCATGGCCCAGTGGCTGGAAAGATGCGGCCCGAGATAAGGCTGGGAAACAATATGTGCACGTTCGAGCGCACTCCAGGCGTTGGCCGTATCCCCCGAGGCCTTGGCCTGTGAGAAAATTTCCATTTCCTCTGCAATCACTTTGCGCGCTTGCAAGGATCGCGCAAGGCCGCGCCAGCGGCGCTGACGGTGCCAATAAAAGACCTGCGCAAATGCCCATATGAAGGGGGTTATTAATCCAGCCGATATTTCCACATCATCGCTATAATGTGTGGTGCCTTTGCCATCTGGCGAAATGACGATCCAGTGGTCCCATTGCGTGATCAGCGCGCTATATCCATTGTCGCGCAGCCGCTTCGGCCATTCACCGCTCGCTGGCTGGTGAACAGAGGTTACAATCCATTGCGTCCCGAACGGCAATATCCCGAGCAGCCTCAGTTTGACCTGATACCGTCCTCCCGGCTTGAAATGTTCCAGCGGTTCGCTGCCAACCGTAATGAAAAGCACCAGCGGCCACGCGATATGAAATAGGAGCCGCGCAGTTTGCACCTCTGACCAAACGATCTCCGCCGGAAGGTCGATTAACGTTGACCGCGAGACTTTCATGCGACCACCGTTCGCAATTCGGTCATTGCCTGCCGAAAAACCTGAACGCCGCCGGTAAGCGCCAGTGAAGCCATAATGGTTGCAACAATCAGGTCAGGCCACGCGCTACCCGTGCCCAACACGCCAAGAGCAGCGCACATCACCGCGATATTGCCGATGGCGTCATTGCGCGAACATATCCAGACCGAGCGCATATTGGCGTCGCCCGTCCGGTAACGGTAAAGCAGCAACGCAACGCCGACATTGGCGCCAAGCGCCACAGCGCCAACGGCACCCATCGCGGCAAAGTCCGGCGCTGTGCCATTCACAAAAGCGAGGATCGCGCTTGTAAACACCCAGCCAGCAAATCCGAGCATGAAGAGCGATTTGAGCAAAGCTGTTCGCGCCCGCCATGCCAGGCTCACACCGACGACGGCAAGGCTGACGGCATAGTTTGCAGCATCACCCAGAAAATCGAGCGCATCGGCCTGAAGCGCGCGACTGTCCGCCGTCGCACCTGCCACCATCTCAACCAAAAACATGGCGCCATTTACGATAAGCGCAATCCAAAGCACGCGCCGCCAGCGCGGGTCCGCCTTCGCCGTCTCGCTTCCGCACGCGCTTCCGCAGCAACTGTCCGCCACATTCAAATCCTTCTCGACATTTTCGAGTCGGAGAACTAACTACACCCTGTAGCAACTACAGGGTCAAGCCCCGAAGGTTCAGTGATGAAAATAGGCGAGCTGGCGGCTGCAACCGCGACCAAGGTTGAAACGGTGCGTTACTATGAGAAGATCGGGCTCCTCTCCCCGCCCGCCCGCACGTCGTCCAACTACCGCGCCTATGGCCACGATCATCTCGCCCGCTTGTCATTCATTCGCCGCGCGCGGGATTTGGGATTCACCCTCGAAGCCGTCCGCGAATTGCTCACGTTATCGGATGACAAGGCACAATCGTGCGAGGCTGTGGATGGCATCGCGCAGATCCACCTGACCGAAATCGATCGCAAGGTTGTCGATCTGACAGCGCTTCGGACCGAGCTCGACCGCGTTCTCGGCTCCTGCCGCCACGGCACGATAGCAAATTGCAAAATCATCGAAACTCTCGCTCCGCGAAAGGGATCCTAACATTGTGATTTCGGTCTTAGCCAATCGTACCTATCGCCACTTGCTCAGCGCGCAGATTATAGCACTGATCGGAACGGGGCTGGCGACTGTGGCGCTTGGTCTGCTTGCCTTTGACCTTGCTGGCGGTAATGCAGGCGCTGTGCTCGGCACAGCTTTGGCCATCAAGATGGTCGCGTATATCGGCATTGCACCTGTCGTCGGTGCCTATGCCGACCGGTTGCCGCGCCGCACGTTCCTGGTAGCCATGGATGTCGTCCGTTCAGGCGTTGCGCTTGCGCTGCCGTTCGTCGATCAGGTGTGGCAGGTTTATGTTCTGATCTTCCTGCTGCAATCGGCCTCCGCCGCTTTCACGCCAACCTTTCAGGCAACCATCCCAGATGTGCTGCCTGACGAAGCCGAGTACACGCGCGCTTTGTCACTCTCCCGGCTCGCTTACGACCTAGAAAACCTGCTTAGCCCGATCCTCGCAGCGGCGTTACTCACCGTCATCAGCTTTCACTGGTTGTTTGCAGGCACATCGGCCGGCTTTGTCATTTCGGCATTGTTTGTCGTTTCGGTGGTGTTGCCGAAGTCACCAGCCAGACCGCAAGCTGGCAGCGTATATGCGCGCACGACACGCGGCATCCGCGCCTATCTGAAAACGCCGCGCCTTAAAGGATTGCTCGCAATCACATTTGCCTCGGCAGCAACGAGTTCTATGGTGATCGTCAATACAGTTGTCATCGTGCGCGAAATGCTCGGCTTTGGACAGCGCGAAGTGGCATTGACGCTCGCAGCCTATGGCGGAGGATCAATGCTTGCCGCCTTTATACTACCGCGCATGCTCGACCGGATGAGCGACCGCAAAGTCATGCTTTTTGCAGCGGCGGTGCTTTCGGTAGGGCTCGGTACAATGGCTGCTGCGTTCACCAGCGGCTTTGCTACCTGGCCTGTCGTGCTTGCGGGATGGATCGTGCTCGGCATTGCCTATTCGATGAGCGTTACGCCATCGGGCCGCCTGCTCAAGCGCTCCGCTGGCGAAAGCGACCGCCCCGCGATTTTCGCAGCGCAATTCGCGCTGAGCCATGCAGCGTGGTTACTTTGCTATCCACTCGCTGGGCAAATTGGCGCTAAATTAGGGCAGGCAGCGGCCTTTGGGATACTTGCTGACGTAGCTTTATTGGGAACTGTGAGCGCGTTATGGCTCTGGCCAAAAGCCGATCCGGACACTTTGGCGCACACACATGACGACCTGCCCGCCGATCACCCGCATTTGCGCAATGATCATAACGGATCAAAAGCCGCTGCCCATCCCTATGTGATTGACGATCTACATCCCGAGTGGCCGCGCGGTATATGAAACAGCTTCTGATTTACGGCACTGCCGCACTTGCCGAAATTGGCGGCTGCTTTGCCTTTTGGGCTTGGCTTCGGCTGGATAAATCTCCGCTTTGGCTGATTCCCGGCTTGGTATCGCTTGCGCTGTTCGCTTGGCTGCTGACATTGAGCGATGCCGTTGCAGCGGGGCGCACCTATGCTGCTTATGGTGGTATCTACATTATGGCGTCACTGCTTTGGCTATGGGCAGTCGAGAATATGCGGCCAGATCGTTGGGATGCTATTGGTGCGACGATTTGTCTGCTGGGCGCGGCGATTATCTTTTACGGTCCGGGACGAACATAAAGGTTGAATAAATGACAGATGTGCGCGCCGACCATTGGGAAAATGTCTACACTACCAAAGCCGATGATAGCGTCAGCTGGTTTGAGCTATCGCCTGCATTCTCGCTTGAATTAATCGCGGCCACCGGCATGAAGAGCGCGTCGGTCATCGACATTGGTGGCGGCGCGTCGAGACTGGTTGATGCACTTGTTGCTAAAGGCCACAGTCATGTAGCGGTTCTGGACCTATCCGCTCATGCGTTAGATATAGCCAGATCAAGGATGGGTAATGACGCCAGCAGGGCCGAATGGATCGTTGGCGATGTGACCACATGGAAACCGGCCGATCAATATGACATCTGGCATGACCGTGCTGCATTTCATTTCCTGAACGCGCCAGAAGATCAGGCCGCTTATGCAAACACCTTACACGCCGCGCTCAAAACCGGAGGCTTTGCCATCATAGGCACGTTCGCGCTCGATGGGCCCGAAAAGTGTAGTGGCCTGCCGGTTACCCGTCACGATGCCGCCAGCATCACGCGCGTGCTGGGTCCACGCTTTTGCTTGGTTGGGGAACGGCGTTACGATCACGTGACCCCGGGCGATAATGTTCAGAAATTTCAATTCAGCACATTTCATCTAATGCCTTAAATTAAATCGAAAGCCCGGATGATAGGACATGGACCACTATTGCCGCTCGAGCATTCGGTCGCGAGCTGATGGAGAGCGTCGCGTGCGCCTTGCAGTTGCGCGATTTTTCGATCAAGTGCGACGATGCGTGTCTGCGCCATTGCACGCGCCCTGTCCCGGTCATCGGTTGCATCAAGTGCCAGCAACTGTCCAATCTCGTCCAAAGTAAAACCCGCTGTCTGGGCTTGCCGGATGAACCGAAGTTGGCGGAGATCATTGCCATCGTAGCGGCGGATGCCACCGTTGCGATCAGGCTCTGCAAGCAATCCCCGACGTTGATAGAAGCGTATCGTTTCAACACCCACGCCGCCCGCTGCCGCAAATTTTCCAATCGTCATGGCATTCAAGGCTTGACTCCGTACTATACTACGGAACCTATATAAGCCGGGTGATGTTATTTCCCAACAAGGAATCAGCCATGACCGACGCAGCCTTTTTAACACCAGAGCAGGCAAGTGCGCCCGCAAAAAACGCCATCATTCACCGGATGGTTATGCCGGGCCATATTTGCCCTTATGGCCTGAAGGCGCTCGATCTCTTGAAGCGCAAGGGCTTCACTGTCGAGGACCGCTGGCTAACCGCTCGCGACGAAGTTGACGCATTCAAGGTCAAACACAATTTCCAGACGACGCCGCAAATCTTTATCTGCGGCGAACGCATCGGCGGGCATGACGATCTGCGCCGCTATCTTGGCCTCAAGGTCACCGATCCCAAGGCAACGACGTATCAGCCAGTGATCGCGTTGTTCGCACTGACCGCGCTGATGGCGCTGGCGGCAAGTTATGCAGTGTATGGAACGCCCTTCACCACACGCGCAGGCGAGTGGTTCATCGCCTTCAGCATGTGTATTCTCGCGATGCTCAAGCTTCAGAATGTCGACAAGTTTGCGACGATGTTCCTGAACTACGACCTACTCGCCCAACGCTGGGTTCCCTATTCGCGCATCTATCCATTTGCTGAAGGGCTGGCTGGCGTGCTTATGGCGGCGGGCGCGCTCAACTGGCTGTCGATCCCGGTCGCTTTGTTTATCGGCGGCATCGGTGCGGTGTCGGTATTCAAAACGGTCTACATCGACAAGCGCGAACTCAAATGCGCCTGCGTCGGTGGCGATAGCAATGTGCCGCTGGGCTTTGTCTCGCTCACCGAGAATGTGATGATGGTCGGGATGGCCATCTGGATGATTTTCGCGCATTAAGTTCGCGATCTGACAAGTGTTTGCCAGAAGTCGCCCGACCGGTTGGCCGGGCGCTTCCTCAGTGCAGTTATTCAGTCTTCGCAGCAGTCCATCGCCTGCTCGCAACACGCGTCAAGTGCCGCGCAACAGGCGCCCACCGCGTCTGCAACAGTCGAGGCTTGGGCTGCAAAGGCAGCTGGCGTAACAAAAAGCAGGGCGGCAGCAGCGGCAAAATATTTGGTCATAAACTCTCTCCGTTGGGAAGCTGGAATAGCGTCGCAAAATATCGGCGCTATCAATGATATTCGGCCCAGCAACGTCAACGGTTACAATGTTTAATGCTTGGCAAATACACTCGCTTTACCGGAACCGAAGGCAATGACATTATAGCGGTCTGCCGGATATCCCGGTGCTTCCATGCCAGGCGAGCCTAAGGGCATTCCAGCAACTGCGAGCCCACGGACACCTCTGGGCTTCGCCGCCAATACCCGCTTCATATCAGCGATGGGGACATGACCTTCGAAGGCAATGCCGTCGATCAGCGCAGTGTGGCATGATGCGAGGCCAGCAGGCAATCCGACCCGCCGTTGCAGCGCTGGGCGGTTCGCATCGTCCACGACTTTCACGCTGCGTCCAAAGGCCTTGCGGACTTGTGCCGCCCATTTTTCACAGCATCCGCAGCCGGGGTCGCGGTGCATCACCGCTTCACTCGCCGCCAGTGCAGGGGTTGTAACCAAGGCTAATGTCAAAAAGATCTTTCTCATGTTCAATTCCTTCAACGAAGAAACGCGGAGGGCCGTCGCCAGCCCTCCGCGCAATCTTACTTACTTGTGATCCATGCCGCCCATGTCATGGCCTTTATGCTCGTCACTGGACTTGGCGTCCTTGTCCTTGCAGCAGGCCATCTTGCCATGTTCGTCCTTTTTGCAGCAGCAGCACTCCTTTTCAGGGGTAGGTGCCGGATCGGCGGCAAAGACAGCGGTGGACATGGTGAGCGCGAGAGCACCCAAAAGATACTTGGTTTTCATGGTTTAACTCCGATCATAAATTAAAAAAATAGTGCGCACCGCGCCTTCGCGGAGGCGGGGTTGGCGGTCTGAGTGCGTCGCCCGCCAATTGCGCGCTGGCCAAACGATTCTGGACTGCGATGACCCGCAAGGGCTGCGTCAAGTCGGCGGTTGCCACTGGAGGAAAGGCACAGGCATGACACGAACGCGCCGCGTCGCCACCTTTCTGGCCGCTCTTTCCGTCATGATGATCGGGAAAGTCCTCGCAATCCGCCATCATTGCGACGGCTTCTGTTTGAACGGGCGCAGCGCAAATGGGTGCCGCCCGCAGCATGAGCGCAATAGCAAATATGCAGGATGCCAGCATCTTCATGCTTTGCGCTTGCGCCGAAACGGCCAGCGAATGAACAGTAGCACCGAGCCAGCAAGGCCGAGGATCAAGCCTCCGATGGCAAAAGCCAGCAGCCACCATGTGTTGAAATTCTCGTGGTTCTTCCAGTCCATGATGTGGAGGCTCCAGAAGAAATCGTAGAGCCGCCATGTGCCAGTGCGAACGGCGGTGATTTCCCCGGTATCGGCGGCAACAAAGATGCTGGTCGCATCGGGGTCGGAATAAGCGATACGCCATGCAGGCAGCGCAGCGCGATATTCAGGGCTTTCGGTTGTGACGCGCGATGCTTTGGAAACCGGCTTCGCGGCTGACTTCCAAGCTGCATTCGCAATAGAAGTTGCTTGGGTGGCACCGACCTGTGGAATTAGCTCGCCTGTTTGGGCATCGAAGAGTTTGATGCCTTTGGCGGTAGTCACTTCAGCAACCGCGCGGCTTCCCAACATGTGCCAGTTGATAGCTTGAACGGGCGCCCCAGCCATCGCGCTTATCCGGGCCGGATCGGCAAAGCTGCTGCCTGCGGGAATCGTCATCACCGTTTCACGGTCAACCAGATGCTCGCCACGCACCTTGTCGATCGGCAAAAAGCTCATGATCACGCCGCTGGCAAACCAGATCAGCAGTTGCGCGCCAATAACCAACGCCAGCCATTTGTGGATACGGCTGGCAGTCAGATGAATGCGGGTGCGCCTACTGCTCAGAACCAGATCCTTATCCCGGCAACAAGGCTGATTGTTTCAGGATCTTCGCCCGCCGCCCGTGAGAAACGAGCAGTAGCGCCTGTCTGCTTGCGCCACTCAACGCCAATATACGGCGCAATTTCCTGCTCGATCTCATAGCGCAGGCGTAATCCAGCTTCGAAATCTGTCAATCCAGACCCGACACCGATAGCGCGAATATCCTGAAAAGCGATATTTGCTTCGACGCGGGGCTGCAAGATTAGCGACTGCGTAATTCGCTGGTCGTAAGACGCCTCCAGCCGTGCCCGAACCTCGCCCTTGTTCGATATAAAGCCAGCAGCGTTTACCTTGAACCAATACGGCGCGATACCTTCGACACCTGCAACGAGATAGGTGCGCGACGGGTCTGGCTTTATGTCATACCGCACACCCGCTTGCAGGTTCCAGTATGGCGCGATTGCGCGCGAGTAGAGCGCCTGCAATTCGAGATCATCAATGCTCTCACCAAACGCGCCTTCGCCCTCAAACTTGATGCCGAAGCGATTGATGTTACCTCCCGTGAAAGCCTCGCCTTCAAACCGGTAGCTATCGCGGCCTTTTTGAACGCCAACTTCAAGCAGGTCGATCGTCACCAGCGAATAGCCCATGCCGCCAACTTCATACGCGAGTTCTTTGCGTGAACGCGCCATCACATTGCCGCCGAATATGGCGTCTGCCGCGTGATCACCTGGCGGGGCTGGCGCTGGCACATTGCCGACCTCGTCCATTGCGGGCATTTCAGCCGTACCGGCACTCATATCATGTCCGGCATGGGGATCAGCCGTTTCTACAGCTGATTGTTCAGTGACCGGCTCATCTACTGCGCCCATGTCGTGACCGGCATGCGGATCGCTCACAGGAGGGGATGTGCTTGGCTCGGCCTTCTCGGCGGGCATGTCATGCCCTTGATGGCCAGATTGTGCGAATGTGGGCGTTGCAAGCAAAGCGGCAGCAGGAAGCAGCAAAGAATAGTTCATTGCCCTTCCTCTTCGTGCCGAACGGTCACAACGCGAAACATTCCTGCATGCATGTGCATCAGCATATGACAGTGGAAGGCCCAGTCACCCATTGCGTCGGCGGTAAAGTCAAAAGTGACCTTGGCCCCCGGCAACACGTTGACCACATTCTTGCGCGGATATTGGCCCTTCTGCCCGTTCACCACTTCGAAAAAATGGCCGTGCAGATGGATCGGGTGCGGCATCATTGTGTGATTGATCAGGTTCACGCGCACGCGTTCATTGTGGCGAAACGGCAGCGGCTCGGTCTTCTCGCTATATTTCTCGCCGTCCATCGACCACATATAGCGTTCCATATTGGCCGTGAGATGGACGTCGATTTCACGCGAGGGCGTGCGCTGGTCCGGATTGGGTTCAAGCGCTCGAAGCTGGCTAAGCGTCAGCACCCGGTGCGGGACTTTCTCCAAACCGGTTGGCCGCTCTTTATTGCGATCCATCGGCATCGGCGCAAGGCTGGCCACGCCCGGTCCCATCTTCACCTGCGGCGCAACTGACGGGTCACGCATGTTCATGGAGCCGTGATCCATGCGTCCCATTGCAACCATTTCTTCAGGGGTCATATTGCTATGATCCATGCCCGCCATATCGCCGCCACCGCTGCCATGATCCATGCCCATGTCTTTCATGGTTAGCAGAGGCCGTTCGCGAAGCGGTGGTATCGGAGCCACCATTCCCATTTGCGGGGCCAGCGTCGCACGGCACTGGCCTGAGCGGTCTATGGATTCAGCGATAAAGGCGAAAGGGACAGCTTCTTTAGGCTCGATGATGACGTCCCAGGTTTCGGCGACCGCAATCTGGAACTCGTCGGTTTCAACAGGAGTGAGCGGCAGGCCGTCGGCAGCCACAATCGTCATCGGCAGGCCCGGAACGCGGATGTTGAAATTGCTCATCGCCGCCGCATTGATAATGCGCAACCGCACCCGCTCACCCGGCTGGAAGATGCCGGTCCAGTTGCCCATGCTATCGTGGCCGTTGATGAGATAATGATAATAAGCGCCGGTAACATCAGCGATGTCGGTCGGGTCCATCAGCATCTGGCCCCACATCGTGCGTTCGGACAGCGTCTGATCTTCGCCTTTGGCAAGGCCAGCAAAAGTCTGTTTACGCTTGTTGAAATAACCGGCCTTTTGCTTCTGTTTGGTAAAGTTCACATGCGCGTGTGCAAAACTCCAGTCCGATAGCACCAGCACATGCTCTCGGTCATAAGCAATCGGGTCTTTGCCGGCGGGATCGACGATCAACGCGCCGTACATGCCCATCGCTTCCTGCATGTGCGAATGGCTGTGATACCAATAGGTGCCATGCTGCTTCATCGGAAATTCGTAAGTGAAGCTCTCGCCAGGGCCGATGCCGGGATAGCTCACTCCGGGGACACCATCCATGTGGAAAGGAAGCAACATGCCGTGCCAATGAACCGACGTATCTTCGTCAAGCGTGTTGCGCACCACCAGCTTTACATTCTGCCCTTCACGAAGCCGGATGAGCGGCCCCGGTAGCGTCCCGTTAATCGTGTAGGCATGTCCCGTTTTCTTGCCGAGCCGGAACGCCGACTGCCCAACACTGACCTCAATATTATCACCTGACAAGACGCCGGGTTGTCCCGCAAGACTGTGCAACCCGTGCGACCCGCTTTTTGCCCAAGCCGGGAACAGAGGAGCAAGCGCCATGCCGCCGCTCGCAAGCACTGCGCCGCGCAAAAGGTTTCGGCGATCAATAGGAGAAGTCAAAGTCATCGGGAGTCCATATTTAGGTTCTAACCCTGATACGCAAGTCGCACGCTAATCCCTCAATAATTCGGACAATCGTCCGCGTGCGCGGTAAAGCCGAGTTTCAACGGCCTTTTCGCTGATGCCCAAAACCTGGGCGGCCTCAGCCTGCGTCATCCCCTCGATTGTCCGTAACACCAGTGGCTCACGGATGGCCTGCGGCAACATTGAAATGGCCGCTTGAACGCGCGCAAGTTCCGCACGATCAGAAATCTTCTGGTCGGCCGTGATCATGTCATCAGCGATGTGTGCAGCCGCTTCGATAGGCAACGCAAACGAAAAGAACCGCCGAACTGAACGTCGCCGCGCCCAATCGCGGCATTTATTGATCGCAATGCGGGAAATCCATGTTTTAAATGGCCGGTCAGGATCATAGCCTTTGAGCGCAGCAAATGCAGATACAAATGCTTCTTGGGTTACATCAACTGCGGCATCCTCATCGCCAATCGTAGCCCGTACCACGCGAAATATCGGCTCACGATAACGACCAAGCAAAGCGGTGTAGGCGGATTGTCGGCCACTGAGTGCCAGCGCCGCCAACTCGCCATCTGAACAGTCGTCGAGAGCAAGGCTCATTTTTGGTCAGCAGTCAGCGCCTTGACCACCGCTGCATCAAACTTAGCCACCTGATTGGGCCTGAGCAGCGCACGCATGGCAAAGATATGCTCAAGCGTTTCTTTTTGAAGCTCGCCCATCGCCATATGTGACTGGTCAACGGCAGCAGCCACCTCGGTACCATAACCGTGTTCGTTCTCGATAG
The DNA here is from genome assembly GCA_040079555.1 of Sphingorhabdus sp. Taxonomy (GTDB): domain Bacteria; phylum Pseudomonadota; class Alphaproteobacteria; order Sphingomonadales; family Sphingomonadaceae; genus Sphingorhabdus_B. Next base: position 30,153 of record JBEBKE010000007.1, read on the forward strand.
CTGCTGCCAGCTTTGCGTTATCAGCACGCATTTCCAATTCGAGCGCCTGTTTGCGAATGGCAAATTGCTTTTCCAAAACCTCCAGCTTTGCATGTTGGTTGGCGTCAAGGTCGAGGCCGTTATGGAGCAGCGCATGAAGTTCATTCTCAGGGGGTACTGGCGGATCGACAATCAGCCGCCCCGCTACCACGCCCCCGATTGCTGCCAGAAAAACTATAATCGCGAAAATTATAGTTTGACGCATACCGCTCATTCGCCGCTGTCCAGCAGTGTTGATGGTGCAAGAGCGGCTGGCGCACCAAAGGGCGACAGGCTCGATGCAGCTCTGGCTGTAGTGCTCGGAACCACCGTGCTGACTAATCCCATTCCCACCGCTGCGATGATGGCAAACCCAATCATACCGCCTGACAACGGGGCGGAATTGGCCTGCCTATCGGTAAGCTGCGATAGCACCGCTTCATCTATCGTCATAAGCCGAGTCGGCAGCGGTACTGCGCGCAGTCCATCAAGCATATCGTCAATGTTGCTCATGCCAAGATCTCCAATCTTCATGTCATATATACGCGAGATCAACGCAAACCCCTCAACAGATTTCACGTGAGGGTATATCCGTTGGTGTGCGTATTATGGTTAGAACACCCCGTCTGGAGAACCCCAATGTCAAAGTTTCGTCTATTGTTCGCCGCCCCGGTCCTTGCTGCGCTGACCTTTTCTGGCGCGGCCTTCGCCCACGCCAAGCTCGTCAACTCTACACCAGCTGCAAATGCAGTCGTCGCTAAACCAACGAAGATCGTCCTGACCTTCAACGAAAAGCTCATCGCTAAGTTTGCCACCACGACACTCACGATGACGGGGATGCCCGGCATGAAAGATCATGCGCCGATGAAAATCAGCGGTTTCACTTCGGCGATGAGCAAGGATGGCAAGACCATCACGCTAATGATGAAGCGCGCTTTGGTTGCGGGCACTTATGAGCTTAATTGGGCTGCTGCTGGTCCAGACGCTCACCGGATGGAAGGCAGTTTCACATTTACCGTGAAATAAAATTGTGACGGAACAACTCAACATCGGCGTCAGGTTTGCCCTCTATGCGAACATGATGCTGCTGTTTGGTCTGCCATTGTTTGGTATTTATTCCTTGAATGCAGCGGAGCGGCAGCAGGATGCTGTATTCCCATTTCGCGCCTTCACAGGCTGGCTTTCCCCGATTGGAATTGCACTTTCATTGCTCAGCATTACGGCGATGACGGCGTCAATGATGGGTGTTCAATTGAATGAAGTTGATGCGGCTTCGATCAAAACGATGATAGTTGATACGCCGATGGGCAACGCATGGGCAGTTAGGGTATTGGTCCTAATTTGCATTCTACTTGCCGTCATTCTGAGCAAAACTGAAGGCATCCATACGCTGGGTTTTGTGACTTTGGGGTCTGGAGTTGCTCTTGGTTCTCTCGCTTGGACGGGCCACGGAGCCGCAAGCGAAGGCATGGCCGGAAGCGTGCAGTTAATTGCTGACATCATCCATTTGCTTGCGGTGGGCGCTTGGCTTGGTGCTCTTGTAATCCTTACGTTCATTTTGTTTCGTGCCGGCAAAACACCCAGCGAGAGTTATTTGAAGATGGGGCACCGGCTCTTGAAAGGCTTTTCGACGATAGGCACCGTCATCGTTTCGCTGATCGTTGCGTCTGGGTTGGTAAATAGCTGGATGCTGGTTGGCCCCAACAATTTGATGACTCTGCAATCGACGCTTTATGGACAGTTGCTTATGGTGAAGCTTCTTTTGTTCGGCATCATGCTGGCTCTCGCCGCCGTAAATCGCTTCACGCTGACCCCTGCGCTCGAACGCGCTTTACAAAGCACAAGCCCCACGATGGCTGTGACCAAGCTACAAAAAAGTCTCGTGGTCGAATTAACTTTGATCGTGGCTATTGTCGGCCTTGTCGCTTGGATTGGGACGTATCAGCCTCCTTCGGCAATGTGATGGGAACGCTCTCCACAAAATTTCAGCCATCGGTACTCCTTGATCTTGTCCCTTGCAGCGGTCGTAACCTAAAGGAAAAGGCAAGTTGAATGTGGAAAGCTCGATAACACGTTTCCCACAACGTTCCAGTCATTAGCACCTGCTAAGCTGGCCCACAGAAGGAGTCGCATGCACTCAGAAAATGTGAGTTCAACAAATGGCAGGTTTTGCGAAATGTAAAACGCTTAGCAGCATTAGCAGCGGACCTTGGAGACAAAACAATATGGGCGGAGCGATCTGGCAAGCTGACGCAACATATTGCATATGAATTTTCTATAGGATAGGGGGGTATACTATGGCACATCTTGAAAACGACGATTCCCTAATAAAGCGCGTCCGACGGATTGCGGGGCAAGTTGCAGCCATTGAGCGTGCGCTTGTTTCTGGAAAAGACTGCACTACTACGCTGCATCTTGCGGCGGCGACGCGGGGCGCGATGAACGGACTTATGGATTCGATTATCGAGTCGCATGTTTACGAGCATGTCGCTGGCCCTGACCTTTCCGACGCCGAGCGTGCCTCGGGAGCCCAAGATCTTATCGCGGCGATACGCCGTTACGCGAAATAGGAACTCACTGGATGGCAACGTTGCCCAATATTGCAAGCTATACCCACGATCACGTCTATTTAGGCGCGTCGCATGACGAGAATGCAAAGCGAACCCTTTGGGTGGTCGCACTCACTGCCATAATGATGGTCGGAGAAATTATTGCTGGCTACATCACCGGCTCGATGGCGCTGCTGGCAGACGGGTTTCATATGGCGACTCATGCTGGCGCGCTAAGCGTAGCCGCCGGAGCCTATGCCTATGCCAAGCGACACGCCAATAATCGGGCATTTAGCTTCGGCACAGGCAAGGTTGGTGACCTCGCTGGCTTCGCCTCGGCACTGATGCTGGGGGTGATTGCGCTGGGTATCGGCGTCGAATCTGTCCTAAGGTTGTTCGAGCCGATCAAAGTAGCCTTCGGCACCGCCACAATCATCGCGGTGGTCGGCCTTGGCGTAAACATCGTCAGTGCCTTCCTCCTTTCTGGCGCGCACCACGGACATAGCCACGATCACCATCACGGCCACGATCATGGCCATGCTGGGCAAAGCAAAGATAACAATCTGCGCTCAGCATATGTCCATGTCCTTGCAGACGCGCTTACCTCGGTTCTGGCAATCGCCGGACTACTAGCAGGGCGGTATCTCGGCTGGGTCTGGATGGACCCGGTAATGGGCATCGTCGGTGCAATTGTCATTGCACGGTGGTCATGGGCATTGATGCGCGACACTGCCTGCGTATTGCTGGATGCGACCGATGACCATGTAGCAGACGAAGTGCTTGAACTGGTCGAGACCCTCGGCGATGTTCGGATTGCGGACCTGCACGTCTGGAGGATTGGGCCTGAAGCACACGCGGCGATTATCAGCGTGGTCGGCGGGCAAGGAGTTGATGGCGACACGATCCGCGCGCGCCTAGCTCCGGTCCACGAGCTGGCGCACCTTACCGTCGAAGTTCGCTAAGCCGATGAAGTCGCCATGTATCGACCTATGCTCATTCGACGGACGCACAGGCTGGTGCCGGGGATGCGGACGGACACAGCCCGAGTGTCGAAGCTGGAAAAAGGCCCAGCCGCACCAACAACGCAACATTGCTGCGGACCTGCCCCGACGCCTGGGCAAGCTACAAAACAATTCAAACAATAAAGATTCAAAACAAGGTAAATGCGACACCGCCTAGATGTCCCTATCAGGCGGAGCGACTGGCAGGAGTGGTCGGTCACAACGGCGATACTTGTATACGTCCAACAGTTCCCCGATTGGCGCCCTCCTTTATGGAAGCCCATTGTGAACTGACGCTTTAGCTTGCACGCTTGCACTTAACTGACCCGCGCTTCAGATCTAAAATCGGAAAATTCATTTACAGCTCAATCCTTGCCATAATGGCAATCCGCTTTCGCCTATCGCGGCCCAGTCGAAGACATTCCGGATGCCAATCACAAGCAGACGTCGACGGGACGGCAGATAGGGAGAAATACCAAAAATCACGAAGAATGAGCCCTAAGGTCTTGGCAACGGCAGCACTTTAGGCAGCATCGCGACCCACCGCCGGTGGCTGCTCATGACGTCTGACGAAAATGTCGCGCAAGCTAGGCGGCTGCGCTTCGGAACGATGCCAAGGGGCAAAAATTAAGACTTTCGACAGGCAATGTCGTAATATGAAGTATCGGACCAGGCGACCCCGCTTAAGATAATGGCCAGTCAGTTGCTCAAAGGCAATTGGCGAACATGCCTCCCATAACGATCTGAACTCAATCAGCATTTCGAGTTTGAGGGGGATGGCTGACTCAGTTTCCTCAGCACGCCTTATGCGGAGGGCAGTCTTGGTAAATTCTTTAGCGCAAAAGTCTGCGACATAATAATCGACCGAAGGATCTATCGCACCGCAGCAATTTCTCAAATCGTCTCGATAGCCCTGAAGAGCTTGCGCCATGTCATCATGCTTGGCTTTATCAAAATAGCCGGGCTGCCTGCGTACACTGTCCATGATGCTGCATGCGCGCTGTCGATAATGGATCCATGCTTTTGGAATGTAATAATAGCTGTTCGCTTGAATGAGCAGCCATGGGGTCGTAGCGATATCCTCGAACACCCTGCCCTCGGGAAAACGGGGACCATTCAACCATAATGTTCGTCTGCTAATCTTCACCCAGCAATACATTTTCCTGCTCTTGAAAACACCTTGAACCAGCTTGCCCACATCACTTGAAAGGCGTCTCTTCGGACCAAAAAAAGATCTTCGTTTCCAAAGCCGGTTTTTGCGATAATCGCATAAAACCAGATCCGGATTACAGCACGCCACGATCGCTCGCAATTCTGAAATAGCTCCAGCGAGCATATAGTCGTCGGGATCGATGAACCAGATAAACTCGCCGCGCGCTTCATCAAGCAGCCGGTTCCGCGTTGCGCTTACCCCGGTATTTTGGTCAAGGCCCACCAGCCGTAACTGCTGTGGGAACTGCTCGCAAAGTCGTTCCACCAAAGAACGTGAACCGTCGGTCGAACAATCATCGACGACAATAATTTCGATACCGGCATCGCAACCGGTTTGCAGAATAATCGAGTGGATGCACTCGGCGAGATAAGGTTCAACATTATAGACAGGCAAAAGTATGCTGAGCCAGACATTGCGCGGACCCATCAAAATTTCTCCGGCAGTGCGCCAATGACCCGCGCACCAAAGTTGCCCTCTGGTGCGCTCAACCGATGACCGGTCGGAAAAATGCTCGCGCACCTTAAACCATCATTCAGCATTCGAATTGGCCGTCACTATTTGCTGCCACTGAAATATTTCACGGCAATAGTCGTCGACGTGCTTCCATTGCCCACTTTAATCTGCACTTTTGTTGCAGGCGGCTTTTTCTTGAAAATAACGTCGAGCATCGAAACTTTCGGATTTCCCGACACTCCGGCGCCATCGGCTGTATCTGATTTCCCATTGCCGTTGGTATCATGCCGGATATCAACGGCATAAGTCCCCGGGCGGGGGACCATGATACAATATTCAACACTTCCACTGTCCGGGGTCGCAAATTCAACGCGTTGCAGAGCATAGCGTTTGTCAAAATAGGTCTTCGGGTCTCCGCCGAACAGCCGAATGCGCACCGTTCCTTTCCTGTGTTTCAAGCCATTAATGACCACATGAATTGCGGGCCCGGAACTTACCGTGCAAGGCCCATTCTGAGCGGCCAGAGATGGCGCTGATAGTGCCGCAATCGCGATTAGGCCTGCAAAAGCTACGTATCTCATTGGGACTTCAATTCCTGATTGACTGTTTTCCGGGGGCGACATTGACGTACCGAGCGGCATCACGCGGGGTGTCTTTGCTCACGCGTGCATCGCCAAAGAAGCAGGCCAAGCAGCCCGCTCGCAAGAATGGATTGGACGACCGCGTGCATTCCTGCGCCTTCCAGTCCCCAAGCTGCCGTCAGCAGCGGAAGCAGCGGCAACAGTCCCAGGCTTGTGATGATGTTTGAGAATACCGATAAACCAGGTCGCCCCAACGCGATCAGTGCGGCACTTGTCGGTGGTCCGCTGAGCGCCAAGACCCGCGCTAATGCAAGCCAGATCATCACGCTGGCGGCTGCTGCAAATGCCGGACCTGCAATCAATATGCTGATCTGTGTGGAGAAGAACGCAAGAACCAGCAGGATCGGCAGCGCCGCGAGCACGGATATACCCACACATCGCATCAGTGCGTGACGGATATTCTTACCTGACGCGCCGACTGCAACGAGCTTTGCAAGTTCGGCATACGCGGCTTGGCCCAGTATCTGGGCAGGCTGGGCAATGACCACCGTCGTGCGGTGAGCAATTGAGTATAGTCCAGCTGCTGCAGGTCCCAGCACCCATCCCATCACGAGAGGCGTTATCCGGTTCACCAGCTCGCTGAGCATGATATCTGCGTTGGCAGAGATGGTGAAACGCAGCAGTCCCGGATGTTCTTTTCGTATATCGGTTACTTTGCCTAGGAGCGGCTGATCCGCCATATGGCGTCGTGCAAAGTATATGCCCACAAGCCAAAGGCTAATCCCTTCGGTCAGCGCGGCGATCAACCATGCAATGATGAAGCCGTTCAACCCCCAGCCGAATGCGACAACGATGAGCGTACCGATCAAGCGCATGATCGGTGTTATGATGTTATGCGCTCCTAATATGTCGAAGCGGCGTAGTATCTGAAGATAGCCCCCTGGGGTTGCGCGCACCGTCGCCAGGACAGCGAGGCTGTACGGTATGGCAAGCATCTGCGTTTGCGCGTTCCAACCGAGATACCCACCGGCAATCGGCGCTAGCAAAGCTGCTATGCAGACCGCTAATACGCCGATGGCAATTTCGATGGCCCCTACAAAGCGAAGCAGCCGGATCAGCTTTGCCTCGTCACCGTCTGCCAATGCCAATACGCCGTAGCGGACGATGGCATGCCATCCCGGGAACGCAATGAGACCTCCTACGAACATGGCGTAATAATTGATGAGGACCAGTATGCCATAGCCTTCAGGACCGAGGACCCGGGCTGCAATGGCGATATAGACAAGACTGATCACTCCCGCGGCAGCTTTGCCGCCAAGGAGCAATCCCATATTTCCGTAAATGCGCCTTACAATTCCGCGATGCTGGAGTGCGGCTTCATCCATGACCGATGATTTCGGCAATTGCATATGCGGCGCGGTGCGACGACGGTTCGCTAGTTAGTTCAAACGTGTAATCGAACAATGTCTTCTGTGCTGCCATATACATAGCGCGATGAAGCGTATCAGCTCGATCCAATGCAAGTCCCATTTGATCGACCGTCCGAATGACCTCCCCTGCCCTCCAATGGGCGTAATTTGGATCATTCTTGAAATTCGTTTCCTGGCTGTCGATGAATATGGCAGGGCGGGGGAAACGCAAAAATTCGTAGATTTGGCTACTGACGTCCCCCAGATAGATATCGGCCGCGTTCGTGTAAGTCATATCTGTGGAAGCCACGCTGCCCAAGTCGACGTGTATATTGGGTGCCTCGAGATATTTTTTATCCAATTTGCCGGGAAAAGCCATGCGAAACTTGTCCACTGTGAAAACGACGCGCCGCTGGAACAGCATGATATGCGGAGCGAAGATCAGATTATATTTGGGATTCGCAATGAACCAGTCGAGTATTTCGCGGCCATGCCTGAACCAGGACGAGAGATGCGGGGACAGGTGGGGGTTGTAGACTAGTCTGACGGCTAGCGCCTTGGCAACCGGTAAGCTGTGGGCGATCTGGTGGATTTGGTCGTGATTATCACCCGGTGCCCGGTAGCGCGCTCCCGCGTGATCGTCGCGCGCCCCTCGTCGAACAGTCCGCTAACCTCAAAGCGGTCAGCAAAATGTCCGACTTCACGATCAATTGCCGATTGCGTCAAACCGCTCCCGAGTAGGAGCCACTGTTCAATTTCTTTAACCCGCTTGCGCGAGTAAAATTTGCACAGACAGAAGCTGCCGCCGGGCCGGAGAGCTTGCATTGAAATCTCCAGCAAGAATATAGGGACTTTCAGGATTTCTGAAGGTCCGCATAAAGCTGGACAGAGCCGCGACCTGCCGGCGATAGGCCTCGAGCGAGCGGCCTTCGCTAACCCCAGACCCCTTCTTTGAATTGAGGTGGGTCGTCACCACGGTTACAGGAACTGCCTGACCGGGCACGCGCAGTTCGACCAGTAAAATGCCCTTATTGGCAAGACAATCATAGCCCGCGCAACCAGCCTTCGAAAACGCAGCGCGCTTTATGCTTTTGATGGGATAGTCAGAAAATATCATCAGCCCGCTATCGAGCCATTTGCCCTCTGTCTCGCCCTTGAACGCGGAGGCGTTGTTCAGAAAGTCGGCCCCTTCCCCGGGTGTGTCCTTTGCAACCGGATCGCCGGCAGCAGGCCCCGTCGCACGAAACGGGTA
>JBEBKE010000008.1:0-37434 GCA_040079555.1 Sphingorhabdus sp.
AAAGGCGCGCTTCCATCCTACGATGGCCCCTTCGTCTAGCGGTTAGGACGCGGCCCTTTCACGGCTGAAACACGGGTTCGATTCCCGTAGGGGTCACCAGTCAAGCGCTTTATGTTATTGTTTTTACACAATAAATTGCACTTTTTCAAAATGTAATCCCACATTCGTTCCCACATTTTGATTGGGACATACCGGGCGGTGCTGGGTCTCGGTGGAATCGAAAATCGGAAAATACGGTGATTGGCCGTTAATTGAGGGCAGAGCGTTGATGGTACGCTAAACAACGCTAAGCGAGAACGAAAGTCGAACGATTAAGCTGCGCGAACGTCCTTGGGGAAGTTGAGTGCCTTTCTGCCGACAGAAGCAGCCGCGCGTTCCCAAAGAAAATCGCCAGAGAATGCGATATGCTCCCACCCGACCGGCGATGTATGCGTCAAAAGTCGGTCATCAACAATCGCGCCGGCTCCGCGAAGGTGATCGACAGCCTCTGCCATATATGTGGTATTCCAATACACGATTGCGGCAATGACCAGATTCAGTCCCGAGGCGCGATATTGCTGTGCTTCATGGCTTCGGTCAATGATCCGGCCCTGCCGAAAGGTGTAGATCGCCTGGGTCAACACATGACGCTGCTCGCTATTATTGAGCCCAGCATGGCATCGTCTGCGCAGTTCGGGATTTTCGAGCCAATCGAGCATGAACAGTGTCCGTTCGATTTTGCCGATTTCCTGCAGGGCGACGTCGAGCTGGTTTTGCCGTTCATAAGCGGCGAGCTTTCTCAACATTACCGATGGCGCGACGTGGCCCGCCTTGATCGATCCGACAAGCCGCAAAACATCACCCCATTGTTCGCGAATGATGTCAGTGCGAATACGTTTGCCCAGTAGCGGCGCGATATACGGATAATTTGAGGCCAAACCGATAGGTATCAATCGGCGATCTGGAAAGTCCCGCAGCCTGGGGCAAAAGCGAAAGCCCAGCATGGCGCATAGCGCAAAAACATGGTCAGTCGCACCGCCTGTGTCGGTGTAATGCTCAGAAATGTTCAAATCGGTGCCGTGGCAGGTCAGTCCGTCCAGGACATAAGGTGCCTCGTGGGTTGCGGCCGAAATGACATTAACGTGGTAAGGCGCACGTTGGTCGGAGTTATGTGTGTAAAAGCTGAAACCGTGATCGACGCCGTAGCGGGCATTGATATCACCGCCTGACGCACCGCGCTTGGCTCCCCGAAAGAACTGACCATCTGAACTTGATGTTGTGCCAGAACCCCACACGCGCGAAAACGGCAATTTGTGATGCGCATTTATGATAGCGGCCAGCGCGGCGCGATAGGTTTCTTCCCGGATATAGGCGTCGTGGGTCCACATCAACTGGTCACGGGTCACGCCTTCGCTGGCCGCCGCCATGCGGGAGAGCCCAAGGTTCGTGCCGTCGGCCAGAATCGTTGCGAGCAAAGCGCTTTCATTCGGACACGCTTCGCCAGTGCGCAGGTTGGTAAATGCCGTCAAAAACCCGGTGTCTCGCGCTACTTCATGGAGTAGCTCGGTGATCCGAATTTTCGGCATCATGCCGTCGAGCTGATTGGCCAATGCTTCGGCTTCTTCCGGCACCGTTGTGCGCACCGGCGAGATTTGCAATCGCCCATCCTCGAACCGCACACCGTGCAGATCATTGCGCTTCAGTCGCTGTGCAAACTTCTTCAACCGCCAGTCGAGTTCGCGGGTGCGTTCGGATAGCCATTCATCCGCCGTTTGCGGCAACCCCAAAGCGGTCACGATGGGGGCAGCCTGAGGTTCAGTGAGCAGATAGCTGTCGAACCGCCGATACCCTGCGGAACGTTCGACCCAGACATCGCCTGATCGCAGCTTGTTCCTGACATGAGCAAGCGTAGCAATTTCCCAAAGACGGCGATTGGGTTTACCATCATCGCCGATCACCAGCTTCTGCCACTCCTTGCGAAACGGCATTGGCGCATTGAGAGGCAGGTCGCGTTTGCCCGACCTGTTCAGATCACGGAGAAGCTCGATGGCGGCGACGGTCTTCGCACTTCCTTTACTGGCCCGAAACTGCAAAGCTTCGATCAGGTCCGGCGCAAATTTCCTCAGCGTGGCGTAGCGGTCGGCCGCAACAATCAACGGATCGACGTTCGCTGTATCGGCGATTGCCGCCACCTCGGGCCTGATTTTGAGTAAATTATGCCAACCGACAGAGGCATCAAGTGCGTCAAAGGGATCATCACCATTATCGATAGCGACAGTCAGCGCATCAATCGTACGCCGGAATATCTGCATAAGCCGCGATACATCACGCGATGTGGTTGCGTAATTGCGCGCTTGGGTATTTTTTGCTCGCGTAAATATGCCGCCTATAAGCTTGTCAGCCATTTCGAGAGCGCTGTCGGTCAGCCGCTCCTCAACATCGATCAGGAACGCCACCAATGTCGCATGGCGCCGCGACTGAGTGTAGCGCTCGATCATGTAAGTTGCAGACGCACGGCCCTCACGGACGAATTGGCGATAGCGGTCATTATGGATGTTGCCCGCCGCAGCGGCGGGGATAGCAATCTGGCGCACAAATCGGAGTCGCTCAAGAATTTCGCGAATATGGTCGGGTTTGGCGGCAACCGGAATGGTTTTGAGCCAAGTCAGCTGACTGCTGCCTTTGCCATCGGCTTCGTCAAACAACGTATCGAGCATGTCGATTTGATTGCCGCTCAGGCTAGCCACCAATGCGTTAGCCGCCTGTTTGCGCGCGCGAGCCCGGCCAGCAATGCTTGCCCGTTCAATTGTTGACACCGAGGGCAGTAATATCTTTGCTTCACGTAGCGCGGCCATCACGCCCGACGCAATGACCATGCCCTTATCGGTTGGCCAAGCCGATTGTGCTGCGGCGTCGATCATGAAGGGAATGTCGGCACGAACTGGCCCGCGCATATCCAGCGCCTCCGCTAACGCACGCGCATGATCGGTCATTGTCTGTTCGCGGATCGCATAATCTGCCAGCACTGACTCTGGTAGGCCAAGCTGGGCCGCTACATATTCGAGAAGCTGTACGGGTACTTCAACGCGGTCCTGTAGGAGCTGCGCTATTGACATGCCGGGATGTCGCAGCAGGGCGAGTTGCAACGCGATGCCAAGCCTGTTCCGCTTTTCCCGGCGGACGCCGACGATCTCAATGTCCGAAGGCTCGAATGTGTAAAGCCGCGCCAATTGATCCCGGTCGTCGGGTATGCCGATGAGTTGCTGACGTTCAGCATCGGTCAGTAGTTCATGTTTGCGTTTGGCCATGCCGAATCCCGTCCACAAAAGGCCATTCGAGCCTATAGACAAACAAGAGTAAAGAGACATATTATGTGGATGGATTTGAGTGGGTGTGGCCAACCCTTTCCACACCTGTCCACAAAACGTTCGTTTGGGAGACACCGCCTTGGGTGATATTTTGGGCTACGCACGGGTCAGCACGGGTGATCAGGATGTCGCTGGCCAGACGATGCGGCTTGAACAAGCAGGTGCGATCAAGGTGTTCACCGACGTCATGTCAGGCAAAAGCATGGATCGTCCCGGCCTGTTGGAATTGCTCGCTTATGCACGCAAGGGTGACACGCTGGCAGTCGTTCGCCTTGATCGGCTCGGGCGCTCGCTGGCTGAACTGCTGTCGACGGTCACCAAGCTGCGTGAAAATGGCATTGCGCTGCTCAGCCTCGAAGAAAAGATCGACACATCGTCCGCCGCTGGCGAGCTCATCTTCCATGTGTTCGGCGCGATTGCCCACTTTGAGAGGCGGCTGATTTCTGAGCGCACAAAGGACGGCATTGCTGCCGCCCGCGCAAAAGGCAAAATGCCAGGGAGGCAGCCTCTCGATCAAAGCAAAGTTGATGCTGCCATGACTTTGGTTATGTCCAACGTATCTCCCGCCGAAGCTGCAAGGCAGCTAGGCCTAGGCCGGTCCACGGTGTATCGGGAAATGCGCCGAATGGGCGTTGCTCGTGCCCAGTAAAGCAATGGTGCTCGCGGTATTTCTCCGGCAATCTGCTGATTCACCTTTTACATCACGTCCCACGGCTCACAAAGGGCGATCAAGTCTCGACAGCTTTAGAATATGGCGTTAGCATCAATAATAGGCAGGAGAATGTGATATGAAAGTATCTGCTAGTTGCTTTAGCTTAGTTACCATCGCGTTGTTGGCGCTTCCTGCCACTGCTCACGCTCGCTTCCTTCAGACAGACCCAGTTGGGTATGAAGATAACATCAATTTATACGCCTACACGGCGAATGATCCGGTCAATAGGATTGATCCGGACGGCACGTCCGATCTAAATCTGTTCAACCCAATGGAGCAAACGCTCGACGCGGATGGCAATGAAGTGACGCCAATGGTCATTCGGGGCGCACTATTTGATAACGTCATTAAGGGCGATGACAGATATTTCTCTATCACCGGACACGGTAGTGAAAGAGGAATTGTTGATGGTCGTGCAAGCGGTTCCGGTAGATATTTATCATCAAATCAGCTTGCCGGTCTCGCTCAATCGGCAGGCCATCGTTCAGGGCAAGCAATCTTCTTGGCTTCCTGTAATTGCGCGAAAGGAAGTTACGCCTCCGACCTTGCAAAGTCAGCAAATTCCTCTGTCATCGCTGCAAACGGATTCACCATGTTTCCGCGGGGACAAAACTCCAACAAACCAATAACTCTGACTGTTAATTCGCAACGCGACGGTAAAGGAGCACCCGGGGCCTTCGTGCAGTACGGCAAGGATGGCAAGCCGAATGCATATTACTCCTCGGCCACCTATGATCCGAAGTCTGGCAAAATTTCATTGACACCGACTTCGCCTCCTCCGCGACAATGCACCTCTAAAGGTGTGTGTAATTGATGATAGATGGCCTTGTGACTAGGACATTAATATCAGTTGCAATGCTGCTATCACCCTTGGTGGTGGGCGCATGTTCTGATGACCAATCTCGTGAAAATGTTGATGTGATGAGCAACAAGAGCTCTGGTTCCGTTGGTACAGGTGAGCGGCGTGTCGGTGTTATTGGTTCTGACGAGGAAGGTAGCGACAGTTCTGGTTCGATGTATTATATCCCGGATGACAAAATCGTTGAGATCGCGGAAAGTGCCGACGAAGGTGACAATGAAGCCCTTATGAAGATAATCAATCACTATAGGTTTTCGTATGAAGGTGGCGACAAAAATACGGTGACTCAGAAATGGGAAAAAATTGCAGCCGACCGGGAAATCAAAGGGGTCGCTTGGGACTATTTTCAAACCTTGCTAGAGCAACGTAAGGATTGCTCAATTCTAAAAAAATACGCCGAAAAAGCTAAAAAAGGAAACCCTGAGGGGGCCGAAGAAATCGATTCAGAACTGCGAAGTGTTTGCAAAAATTGAATCTTCTCGAAATTTTTTGAAGATGATGCGTTTATTTCCAATACGATTTTTGCTGCCGTTTTTGATTGCTGCCGCGCACTCGCAAACCATTGCCCAATCGCCCGTCACCCAAACGATCAGCTCCCAATCCGACCTGACGACAACGAAGCTGGCGCTCGACAAGCTGGTCAATCCGTCGATTGACGAACCCGCTGTCCGCCGTGAACTTAATCAACTGGCTGCACAAGCCCGTGCCATTGCTGGCGCGAACGCAACCGACGAGCAAAAAATCAACGCAGTGCGCCGCGTGATCTATAAGGCAGGGCCGTGGAACGATAACCGGCCCTTCACCTACGATCATGATGACCCGTTGGGCCTGAATGTCCAAAACAAGCTGCTATCGACCTATTTGCGGACACGGCGCGGCAATTGCGTGTCGATGCCGACATTGTTTCTGATCCTTGCCGATAGGCTCGGCCTCAATGTCAGCTTCGGCACGGCTCCACTGCATGTGTTCATCCGCTACACCGACTCGCAGGGCCGTGCCTTCAATATCGAAACGACTAGCGGGGCAAATCTGGCGCGGCCTGAATGGTATCGCCAGAATCTGCCGATGACTGATCGTGCCATCGAAAGTGGGCTTTACATGCGGACGCTGACCCGCCCTGAAACCGTCGCACATATGGCAACGACTGTGATGGATGCCCGCATTGATGAAAGCAAATTCCAGGAAGCCATCGACATTGGCGAGGTTATCCTGGAGCAATTCCCGCGCGACGGCTATACGCTAGTCAAACGTGGCCATGCCTATGGCGAGTTGCTCAGAATTGAGTGCATCGAGCGTTTTCCGTCGCGCAATGCCATGCCGCCCGAAACGAAAGCGCGGTGCGATTTGCTGGCAAAGAGGAATGACGAAGATTTCGGGAAGGCCGAAGCGATGGGTTGGGCTCCGTCACAATGAACAGACATGCCACTAAGCGTCAGAACAGATAATCTCTATTTGTTCTCCCTTAGCGTTGTTTAGCGTACTATCCACGCTCTGCCCTCCGTTAGGCTGGGACTACCGATGAACCCTCAGGACGACGTGGAAGGCGTGACGCTCACCATGCTGTTTTCCGTGTGCGAAGGTGATTTGCAGGGTCGGCGCGACGGTGCGTTGCTGGGCGTCGCGTTTGAGTCTGGCTTGCGCGTCAGCGAACTGGCTGCGATCCGCATCCGCGATGTTGATCCGCAGGCCGATGGGCGCGGCATTTTGGCGATTGGCAAAACAAAGACCGATCAGGAAGGGGAGGGGCGCTACGCCTGGCTCTCAGCCGATACAATGCGGCGGATCGGGGCGTGGCTGGAGGCGTCCGGGCTAGAAGACGGGCCTTTGTTCCGCCGTGTGGGCGTGGACCGGCGTCAAGGCCGTCCTGCGCGCCCGCCGCAGGACTATTTTAGCATCCCCGGGCATACGAGGCACTGGCAGGAACGCTTGCAGGGCAGTCCGGCGCGACCACCTTTGGCGCGCTATGCGATTGGGGAGGGGCCGCTCACGAGGCAAGGTATTGGCGCGATCTACAAGCGGTTGGCGCGCGCCGTAATCGACGAAGGGCTTGTCGAGGTGGAGCCGGGCAGGGAAGGGGACCTCCTGCGCGCGATCAGCACGCATTCGATGCGGGTCGGGTTGACCCAGGATTTGTTTGCAAGCGGAGAAGACGGGGCAGGGGTCTGCCAGGCGATTGGCTGGAAATCGGTCTCTACCGCTCTGCGCTATGTGCGCAAGCAGTCGGTAAAAGGCGGGGCTGTTTCGCGAGTAATGGATGGCTTGCGATGTTGAAAGATCTGCATCGTCGGCGTCGAGTTCTATAACTTTTAGATAGTTCTATACGAATCATGTAGAACTGGGTAAAAAGCTTAGATATGGATCCACGACGTAATCCCTTTGCCCCTGGTGCAGGCAGCCGACCTCCCGAGCTGGCAGGTCGCGAAGCTGCCATGGAAAGCGTTGCAATCGCCCTAGACCGTATCCGGAATGGCCGCCATGCCCAAAGCGCGATTTTAATCGGATTGCGCGGGGTCGGCAAGACTGTCCTCCTCAACGAAATGCGCCGCGCCGCCGAAGGCGAAGGCATTGTTACGGTACCTATCGAGGCCCCTGAGGGGCAATCCTTGCCTGCAATGTTGGTGCCGGCATTGCGGACAGCACTGCTCAAGCTTGATCGCGGCCAAGCTGCCATGACTTTGGCAAAGCGGGGTTTGGGAGCATTGGCCCGATTCGTGAAGGCATTCAAACTCAGTTACGGCGAACTGGAGGCATCGATTGATCTCGGCGAAATCGGTATTGCCGACAACGGAAACCTCGAATCTGACCTGATCGATCTCATCGATCTGGTGGGGGCTGCTGCGGGGGAACGAGGGACTTCGCTGGTCCTGTTTATTGACGAGCTGCAGTATGTGCCCGAACGGGAATTAGCTGCGCTCATAACGGCATTGCATCGCGCCAGACAGAATGATCGACCTATAACGATGGTTGCAGCCGGCTTGCCGCAATTAGCAGGCCAAATGGGCAAGGCGAAGTCATACGCTGAGCGATTGTTTTTGTTCACCAGTATCGGTCCGCTCGATACGACCGCGGCAACGGCGGCAATTGTCCATCCGATCGAAGCAGAAGAGTGCAGTATCGAGCCTGATGCCATAGCCAGAATTCTTGAAATTACACGAGGATATCCGTATTTTCTTCAGGAATGGGGCAAACAGTGCTGGGATGCCGCAGATCGGTGCCCGATCACCGCTGAAGATGTCGAGATAGCGATTCCGACTGCAATTTCTGCACTTGATGACAGCTTCTTTCGGGTTCGCTTTGACCGGATGACACCTACCGAAAAGCGCTATCTGCGCGCAATGGCCGATCTGGGCGAAGGCCCCTATAATTCGACAGCTATTGCCGAGCACTTAGGCCGCAAACCATCTTCTTTCGGCCCTGTCCGCGCTTCGCTTGTTGCAAAAGGGATGATTTACACTCCCGGATATGGGCAGACTGCATTTACCGTTCCGCTGTTTGATGCCTTCATGCGCCGCATTATGCCGCCGCCAGAGGGTGGAGCATGAAGGGAACCCATCGCGCCCATTATGTCTGACGGCACGGCCGTGCATGTTTTAGCCAGAATGGCGGTGATAATTGAGAGAGGTCATTGCAACCATTATTCCGCAAAACGCGGTAGATGAGTACAGAGCCCGGCAACGGTGTCGGCTTGCGACAAGTTTTCGGACGTTTGCACAACGTACCTGCTCTTCTGATGGCAGACATATCGAAACAGGCTTATGGTGCTCGCGAGCCCTCAAAAAGGCTTGGGACGTCCTTCGATATTTTTGCCAATTCGCGTTGAAACTTGCCTGTCGCGCCTGCCGTTGCATGAGGCAGTCACGTTCGGTAGGCGTAGATCATGCGACAAGCGATAATTTTGAACATTCTAGCGATCTGCCTGCTTTTGCTCGGTGCCTGCGCTATGGTCGATGTAGGCGCGCGCGACCAGAAACTGGTTGCGATCACCTTCGACGATCTGCCCTTTGCGAACGCGACGACAGAGAATATTGACGAGGCGGTGCAGGCCGACAGAGCTATCCGTCGGGCGTTGGCTCGGCATCGGGCGCCAGCCACTGGCTTTGTAACGGAACTGAACGTTCGAGCTCTGGCCCATTCCGGTCCTGCTATCCTGAAAGGTTGGCTCAGTGACGGTCTCGAACTCGGCAATCACGGTGCCAATCATGTCAGCAGTAACACCCTCGATATAGCTGGCGTGCGCCAAGAAGTCATTGCCGGTGAAGCAACGCTCATGCCGCTAGCTCGAAAGTTTGATCGCCCGGTGATGTTCTACCGTTTTGCTTATAATCACGTGGGCGACACCGAAGCAAAGCGAGCCGCTATCGAGGGTGTTCTGGCGGAGCGCGGGTATCGCTTGGCAGCCTCCACGATCGATACGTCGGACTATTTATTTGATCGAGCATATGTGCGCGCGGCAAGCGATAGCGTCATGCAACGTCGCATTGAACGGGCATATCTCGATCATACTCGCACCCAAGTTCGCTACTATCAGGAGCTGAACCGGCAAGTGCTGGGGCGGGCACCGCCGGCTATAATGCTTTTGCACAGCAACCGGATCAACGCCGCGACGCTCGACCGACTACTTGCTGTATTTCGTTCCGAAGGCTTTGGGTTCACCTCGCTCGCTCAGGCACAAGCCGATGCTGCATACCGAACACCTCCTGTCTTTGCGACACGTTTCGGTCCGATGTGGGGCTACCGCTGGGCTCGGGAACGCCGTGTTCCCTTCGACGGTTCTAGGGAACAAGAACCGCCAGCTTGGCTGCAAAGCTATGCGGAAACTGGTGTCGCAACCAAACGGCCTTAACACCGACGTCCGCTTTTAACGCTTCAGATCCCGATAGCAGACAGACAGCTCCCCGCAACTTGCAGACAGTCTAGGTTGTGATATTCTTTCGTTATGAAAGCACTTGAGAAGAAGCAACGCTTATTGGCGATGTTCGGCCCAAATCGCACTGTTGCGTCTATCGTTGTGCTGATTGAAGCGGTGCCGGCAACGTGGAGATGAAGGTTTTCAGCGAACGTGCGAAATCTCGGTCTGACTGTATTCGCTTCGTACGTCGTTTCGATCAATGATCCCGTTGCTGAAGCGACGCCCCGGTTTCCTGAATCATCGCGTGCCGGAAAATTTTCGGTTCCGAGCTTTTTACCCGCTACCCCCACTCGTGGGGTGACCCGATTTAGAGCTGGGATAATGGCATTTCGTCAGAACGGCGCAATATCTTGACTTATGCAAAGCTTCGTTACCAGCCGACGAGCAGTATCTTGCTCGGGCTCAGGCCCAATTATCATAATCAAGATGATTGCGGCTATTGTCCGAAATGATATAAAATTTCAGCGACCATCTACAAAGGCAAGCGCGAAGTTAATGATTCTAGACAATCCCTGCGCCCAATCCGACAGCTTTTCGTTCTTGCGCCTTGCGCACACGGTAGCCGCTTGCCCGATAAGCCGTCAGCACGTCAATAGCGCCGCCAGCTTCGACCCGCACCATTGCTAAAATCGGAGCAACGTCGACATTATAAGCGCGGCGCAGGGCCTGAAACGCCATCATCGTGTCATTGCCCTGCTGTGCGGCGTTTAGTGCTTCGCGGTCCACTAGGACCGCTTTGGCATAACAACTCGCGATGGCCTCAGCCGAGGACATCATGCTCTCTATTGGATCGGTAACGTTGTGGGATTGGTCGATCATGTAAGCAGGGTTGAAACCATCCCGCGGGTTCAGCTCGGCCTCGATGAGTTCGTTGAACACAAGGAACAATTGGTGCGGATTGATGCTGCCGCTGTCGAGATCGTCATCGCCATATTTGCTGTCGTTGAAATGGAACCCGCCTAATTTACCGAAACGGTGGAGGCGCGCGACGATCTGCTCGATGTTGACGTTCGGTGCGTGGTGGCCGAGGTCGACGAGGCATTTTGCCTTGGGTCCAAGCTCCTGCGCGGCAAGTATCGAACTCCCCCAATCGCTGATGACGGTAGAGTAGAACGCAGGCTCAAACATCTTATGCTCCAGCAATATCCGCCAGTCTTCGGGTAGCGCCGCGTAGACTTGCGCCGCAGCTTCCAGATAGCGGTCGAGCGAACGGCCCAGATCCTGTTGCCCAGGAAAATTGGTACCGTCGCCAACCCAGACGGTAAGGTCGGTCGAACCGATTTGCTGCCCGATCTCGATACATTCAATGTTATGTTCGATGGCCTGTTGGCGCGTGGCCTCCAAGGTCGAGGCGAGCGAGCCGGTGTTATAGCTATGTGCCTGTCCGGGCTGATCCTGAAAAGTGTTGGAATTGACCGCATCGAAGCCAAGGCCAAGACTTTCGGCCTCTTGTTTGAGAGCCGCATAATCGCTGACCTTATCCCACGGGAAATGTGGGCTAACGCGCGGGGTCAAGGTCGACAACTGGTTGACGACGGCGCAATCCTCAAGCTTCTCGTGGATATTCGTCGGTTCGCCTGCGATCGGGAACTTTGCAAAACGCGTGCCGCCGCGTCCTGTACCCCAACTGGGCACCGCGACGGAGAACGCTGCGACCTTGTCCTTGATTGCGTCGATATCAATGCCAGCGCGAGAAAGCTTGCGGCCAAGGCTGCCATAATCGTCGGCAAGCGCATCCATTTGAGGTGCGTTCAGGGTCGCAATCTGATCGGCGGAAAGCGGCAGGTTGGTCGTCATGTCTCTTTCCTTAGCGCACAAACGCGTGGGCATTGCCAGCGTCAACGTTGATCATATTTCCAGTCGACTTGGCCGACATGTCCGAGGCGAGAAAATACACAGCTTCGGCAATGTCTTCCGGCAACACATCCCGTTTTAGCATTGATCGGCTGCGGTAATGCTCTTCCAGTTCCGCACCGGCGTCGATTCCATGCGCGCCTGCGCGTTCCTTTCGCCAGTCGCCGTCCCAGATTTTGCTGCCCTTGATAACTGCATCGGGATTGACCGTGTTGACGCGGATGCCAAATGGCGCCCCTTCGAGCGCGAGGCAGCGCGCCAAGTGAAGCGATGCTGCTTTGGCCGATGCATAAGCGCTCGCATTGGTTGCGGCCGCGATCCCGTTCTTGGAACCGATGAACACGATGGAAGCGCCGCCTTGATCTTTCATCGCCTTCATCAACGGAAATGCTGAGCGTGCAGTTAGAAAATAACCCTCCGCCAGCACATCATAATTCTTTCGCCATAGTTCGACGGTGGTTTCCTCGATCGGTGCCGACGAAGCGATACCGGCATTGGCGACCAAGATGTCCAACCCGCCAAATTCGCGCGCACATGAATCGAACGCGGCCCGAACCTGAGTCTCGTCGGTCACGTCGCACATGGCGGAGCGTATCATGTCTTTGCCAAACTGCTTGGCAAAGCCTGCACGCACATCTTCCAGAGCTATGGCATCGCGGTCCACGAGCATCACGCACGCGCCATCGGCCATCAGGCGTGCTGCGGTCGCGGCACCAATGCCACCTGCACCTCCGGTTACCAAAGCGACCTTGCCGACCAGCGGCTTGGGCGCTGGCATCCGCTGGAGCTTGGCTTGTTCGAGCAGCCAATATTCGATGTCGAACGCTTCCTGTTCGTCAAGGCCAATATAGTCGCCAATTGCCTCCGCCCCGCGCATCACGTTGATGGCATTGCCATAAAACTCGCCTGCCAGTCTTGCTGTGGTCTTGTCGGCGGCAAAGGTAATCCGCCCCACGCCGGGGATCAGCACAACTATCGGATTGGCATCGCGCATTGCAGGCGAATTGCTGCGTTTGCAGCGTTGGTAATATGCCGCATAGCGATCCCGGAACGCCGCGACTTCGGCTTCGAGATAGATCATGTCGTCGAGGCGCGGCGGGTCGAGTGTCAGCGGCGCGATCTTGGTTCGAAGGAAATGATCGGGGCAGGATGTGCCAATGGCCGCGAGCCGAGCAAAATCGGCAGAGCCGGTAAATTCCAACGCCTCTGCGTCGTCAGAATAATGTCCGACCTTACTGCGTGTCCCAGTCATCAGACCACGAAGCCTCGGCATCACCGCAGCTGCAATCGCTGCCCGATCCAGTCGTGGTGCCACAATCTGGCCACCAAAGGCAGGTTTATCATCGAGAGCCCGGTTCAGGTAGCGCGCTGCATCAGCAATCAGCTCGACGGTATGTTCGTAGCAAGACTTGGCGGTATCGGCCCAGCAGATTATGCCATGACCCGCCAGCATGACGCCCTCGACCTCCGGATGGGCGCGGACGTAATCGCGCAGTTGAACGCCTAATGTGTAACCCGGCCGCTTCCATGGCAACCAGCCAATTCTGCCGCCCCAGATTTCCTCCGTCGCTGCTTCGCCACCGGATGACGCCGCCAACGCAATAATCGTATCGGGGTGGACATGGTCGACATGCGCGAACGGCAGCAGCGAATGCAGCGGCGTGTCGATTGAGGCTGCGCGGGTATTCAGATTAAAGGTGCAGTGCGGCAAATAGCCGACCATTTTGTCGTCGTCATCCGGTCCGGAATAATGCGCTTCAAGTCCCAGCAACTTCGCTTGGTAAAGCGTGGAAAAGCCATCCAGCTTCATCGACCCGATATCACCGCCCGACCCCTTCACCCAGAGCACTTCGACCGCCTCGCCGGTTAGCGGATCGATTTCGGTCAGCTTGGCCGAGGTGTTGCCGCCGCCGAAATTTGTTACGGTGAGGTCGCTGCCCAGCAGGTTTGAACGATAGAGCAATAATTCGGCAGGCGTTTTGCCGGATGCCTCGGCGTCGACCCACCTGCCTGTCGTAACGGCAAAGCACGTAGCGGATTTGGTGGCGATGGGCGATTGCGCGTTCATGATATCCATAGTTCGCTTAGAAACAAGCCTTGCCAATAGCAGCCACTTGAGCTAATTTCAATCACAAATAACTATAAGCAATCATATTTGGTCATCGGAGAGTCACTTGCCTTCATCTGCCGCTATTTTGGTCCTTGATGTCGGCAAGACACTAAGCAAGCTCAGTCGTTGGTCCGCAAATGGCGTGTTGTTTGACAAGGTAATACGGCCCAATGCGCGCTATGAGGTGGACGGACTGGTTAGGCTCGATGCTGGAGGTATAGGCGCATGGGTCAGGGAAACTCTGCAAAACTATGCCTCCAAAGGTCCCGTTCGTGCGATCATTCCAGTCGGACACGGCGCGGGCGTTGCAGCTATTCGGAATAGCGAACTAGCTTTTGCACCCTTGGACTATGAGCAACCGATTCCCGAAGCTGTGATGACGGACTATCGGCTTAAACGTGATACCTTTGGAGATACCGGTTCACCTGCCCTGCCGCTTGGCCTGAATATCGGCAGCCAGTTACACTGGATCGAAACGGTCACACCCGGTGCATTGGATGGCGTTGCGCTCGTTCCATGGGCACAATATTGGAGCTGGTTTTTAAGTGGGGTCGCAACCTCCGAAGTGACCAGCCTGGGTTGCCATTCGGACCTGTGGAATCCAGCGGCGGGAGATTTTTCCGACCTCGCAAGGTCCCGTGGCTGGGCTAACAGATTTGCCCCGATGGCAAAGGCTGGCGATGTTGTCGGCAAACTGAAACCTGAATTCGGGTTTGGCGACACGGTAGACGTCCATTGCGGCATCCATGACAGCAACGCTGCCCTGCTTGCTGCGCGCGGCTTTGTTGAAATCGAGCAGGAGGAGGTGACAGTCTTTTCAACCGGCACCTGGTTCATCGGCATGCGCTGTCCAAAAGTGCCATTTGACTTGCGCAATTTGGCCGAAGCCCGCGACTGCCTTGTCAATGTTGATGCCCATGGCGCAGCGGTGCCATCGGCACGTTTCATGGGCGGGCGCGAGATTGAGGAAGTGATTTGCATCGATACTCGTCGTGTCGATATTGTTCCCGATCAGCCTGCACTTCTTGCCGCAGTCGCTGCGGTGCTAAAAGCTGGCTCGATGCTGCTGCCCACGCTGGTGCCGGATTGCGGTCCTTTCCCAAATGGCTGTGGCCATTGGGTTGCCGAGCCAGCGGACTGGGTCCAACGTCGTGCCGCAGCCTGCCTTTACGCTGCACTGGTCGCCAATGTCTCCCTCGATTTGATTGGCGCGGAAAATATATTGCTAGTCGAAGGCCGCTTTTCTGAGGCAGAAGTGTTCGTTCGCGCACTCGCATCGCTGCGGCGCGGAACGCGGGTGTACACCTCAAATGCGCATAATGACGTGTCGCTCGGCGCGCTGCGACTGATCGATCCGTCGATCCGTCCCTCGGGCAAACTCAAACGGGTCGAGCCGCTCACTGAAGATCTTACGAACTATGCCGCTCAATGGATAAGGCTTGCGGTATGACCGCAGCTTCAATCATGGACTATCGTGAACGCGCGCAACGTCGACTGCCACCCTTCCTGTTCGAATACATCGATGGTGGCTCCTACGCGGAGGTGACGCTCAGGCGAAATATCGCCGATCTGGAAAGGGTCGCTTTACGCCAGAGAGTGTTGCGCGACGTGTCATCAATCGACCTTTCCACAGAGTTGTTCGGGCAGAAGCTGGCGCTTCCACTGGCGTTAGCTCCGATCGGACTAGCTGGGATGAACGCAAGGCGCGGTGAAGTGCAGGCTGCGCGCGCGGCGGAGGGTGCAGGCGTTCCGTTCATCCTGTCCACGGTTTCGGCTTGTCCGCTGGGTGAAGTGTGCGCCGCAACGCAAAAGCCCATCTGGTTCCAACTCTACATGATCCGTGACCGCGCCTTCATGCGTGATCTCCTTGCACAAGCCCTGGAAGCGAAATGTTCGGCGCTTGTCTTCACCGTCGACATGCCGGTACCGGGTAGCCGCTACCGCGACTATCGCACAGGCCTTGCCGGATCGTCGGGGATGCCGGGCGCGATACGGCGGGCGTGGCAGGGCGCGATGCATCCGCACTGGGCGTGGGACGTCGGTATCATGGGTCGCCCGCACGCGCTGGGCAATGTTTCACCGGTGCTGAACGGGCGGACCGGGATCGAGGATTTCTTCGCTTGGATGAGGAATAATTTCGATCCAGCGATCAGCGGGAAGGATATTGATTTCATCCGTTCCGAATGGAAGGGCCCCCTGATCATCAAGGGGCTGCTCGACCCTGAGGATGCGCGCGAAACGGTAAAGCTGGGCGCAGATGGTATAGTCGTATCTAACCACGGCGGGCGGCAGCTTGATGGCGTGTTATCAACCGCCTGTGCGCTACCGCCTATTGCAGATGCCGTGGGCGATCAGATTACTGTGCTCGCCGATGGCGGCATCCGGTCGGGACTGGATGTGGTTCGGATGATGGCTTTAGGCGCCAAAGGCGTCCTTCTGGGCCGCGCATGGGCATATGCCCTTGGCGCGGCTGGGCAAGCCGGCGTCGCGCACATGCTACAACTGATCGAGGCGGAAATGCGCGTGGCAATGGCGCTGACAGGTACCACAGCAATTTCGCAGGTAAACCGGTCCAATCTGGCCGAATTCGGAGAAGAATGTTCATGACGAAAGCGACGATGGTGAAGAATAACTGTCGCCATATGATATTGGTGAGGTTCGCTAACATTATCGGCGCTGACAGCGCCGTTGCAGGCTGGTTCGTGCATTTTGCATAGATGAACCAATGACTAAAAGACGACAGCATATTCCGTTATCGATGGTCCACCCGGAATTTCGGGCAATGTCGGGCCAGATCGAGGATTTCACACGCGATGCACCGCCGCTTACCAACGCCTCATTGTCGGAATTGCGTAATCGTGACCTTCCGTTTCGCCGTCCGCTCGTAGACGTGGTACCTGTCGAACAGCGCCTAATCAGTGACGAGGCGCAGGATCATCACACCTCAATTTATACCATCAATGCAAAGGCGGGGCAGAACCGTCCAGCAATTCTTCACATGCACGGCGGCGGCTTCGTTGCTGGGAAAGCGAGCGACGCATTGGGCATGTTGCAGCAACTGGCTTTGGATCTAGACAGTGTGATCGTGACGGTGGACTACCGACTGGCACCAGAAGCGCGTTGGAAGGATTCAATTGAGGATAATTATGCCGCACTTAAATGGCTTTATTCCAATGCGGAAGCGCTCGGCGTTGATGCTCGGCGAATTGCCGTCATGGGAGACAGTGCGGGTGGAGGCCACGCGGCGTTACTCGCGATCATGGCGCGTGACAGGGGCGAAGTTCCGCTGGTTCATCAATGTCTGATTTACCCCATGCTTGACGACCGATCGGGCTCAACCCGGCAATTGCCATATCATGTCGGCGGACTAATTTGGACCGCCGATAACAACAGGTTTGGCTGGGAGGCCTTTCTGGGTCAAGTGCCAGGCACCGATAATGTGCCGAAACAGGCTGTTCCTGCGCGGCTTGACGATTTCTCAGATTTGCCCCCGGCTTTTATCGGGGTTGGTACACTCGACCTGTTTGTCGATGAGGGCATAAGCTACGCCCAGCGAATGAATCAGGCTGGGGTGACGGCGGAATTGATACTCGTTCCCGGCGTTTTTCATGGCTTTGATGTTATTGCACCGAATGCCGTCGTGAGCCAATGGTTCTACAGGGCAATGATTCAAGCATTCAAAAGAGCGTTCGGGATCACTAACGATATGATGCTTGATTGATTTTGATTGAATTATCAGTCGTTCCAAGCCATTATGTACCTTATGCATGCTTCAGAACGTGAATCCCTGATAATAGCCATAATCGCCGAACGTGGGTTTGCGTCTTTCAAGCATCTTGAAAAGGCAATTGAAGGGTCTCCAGCGACGATAAGAAGAGACTTGGAACGCATTGCTTTAACAGGAAAAATTGAACGCGTGCGTGGAGGCGCAAGACTCCCCGAAGTGGCGGGAACAGGCAATGCACTGACTCCTGGATTTCACCTAGCCGGCGTGCCATTTCACGAAAATATCGGTTTGAATCGCAGGCAAAAGGAAGCCATAGGCCGGACAGCATCGGCGCTGTGTATTGCCGGCGAAGGCGTTATGATTGACGGCGGGTCGACAACACTGCAAATGTGTCCGCATCTCGCGGGGCTGAACCTTTCTGTCCTTACCAATTCGCTGCATATTGTTTCGGCGCTGATCAATCAGGCTGGAACTAGGGTTTTGATACCTTCCGGTGCAGTTTTCCCCGAACAGTCGATCATATTGTCGGTTTTCGGCGAAGAAGGAATGCCGCGTTTTCACGCTCCCAAGCTGTTCATGGGCGCGGCGGCGCTTGGACCAGCGGGCTTGATGCAAGCGGATCCGGTGTTGGTGGCAGTAGAGAGGCGGTTGATTGACCGGGCTGAGGAAATTATTGTTATGGCCGATGCTGACAAGTTCAAGGCGCCTTCAGGGCATGTTGTCTGCGCGCTCGACGAAATCGACATAATTGTAACTGATGACAGGATCGATCCTGGACAGGTCCGCGAACTGGAGAATGCGGGAGTCCGTGTGATTATTGCGTGATTGTGACATTGCGGGATTGGATGCTGTTGAAAATGATTGAAATTGTAGCGTTTACCGCTTAATCATTCTCAAATCGCGGGAGATGATAGTTGGGAAAACTTGGACGGCGAGCGCTGCTTATCGGCGCGGGGACGTTAGTAGCGGTAGGCGCAGGCGGCCATTGGCTGACGCGCAAAAAAAATATACCGCTAGGTTTCAAAATATCGTCGACGGAGCTTGACGAGGCGAGGCTGTTTTTGCGGGAACATCAGGCAATTGATGCTCACGCCCATCCTGGCCGAACTTTCGCCGTTGGTGCAGAAAATCTTCCGGTCAAGCTTGAGTTGATGAAATGGTTGCTCGCTGGAGGGGAGGACAGGCCGGTGCAAGCGATGCGTGAAGGCGGCATGTCAGCGGTCGCTTTTGCCGGCGTCTCCGATTTCCAGGTGCTTGATCTCGTCGGCGGCACCCCGACAAATGTTCGTGATTTCGAACGTGGAGAAGCGTGGGCAAGCTATCAGCGCCAGATCGGCAATATGAAAGCGCTGGTCGAACGAGGGCTTGTGAAGCAAATCCTTAAAACAGCCGATTTCGCTACTGTCCATGCAAGCGGCGACGTGGGCGCTTTCTGGACAATGGAAGGCGGAGATTTTCTTGAGGGCAAACCAGAGCGCGTAGCCCAGGCTTATGCCGACGGTCTGCGATCAATCGCATTGCTCCATTATAGAAACAATGAACTAGGGGATATCACAACAGGCAAACCGCGCAATATTGGTTTGACCGCGCAGGGAGAGGCTGTCGTTGCAGCATGCAATGATGCAGGAATGCTGATTGATGTTGCGCATGCGTCAGATCAAACTGCCAAAGGGATTCTAAAGAGCACAAGGCATCCGGTGATGGCGTCGCATGTGCACATAAATTCAGAGCATTTTCGTCACCCCCGATTCATTTCCCTTGACCTTGGTAGGATGGTGGCAAATCAAGGCGGAGGGGTTTTGGGTGCTTGGCCCGCAGGCCTTGGTATCAGTTCTCTCGACGGATTTGTCACACGAACCAAAGAATTGATGTCAATGGTTGGAACAGATCATGTTTGTTTCGGTAGCGATATCGATGCGAACTATAAACCCGTGTTCGACGACTATCATTATTTGCCACACTATGTAGCACGGCTTCTGCAGTCGAAAGTTCCACCCTCCGATGTCGTCAAAGTCATCGGAGGTAACTTCCTGCGGATTTTTGGCGCTGTGGAAGCCGGTAAGAAATGAGGCTTCACGCCTGAACGAATTGCCAAGTGACCAAGATTACTTCTGCGTTGAGGGAATATGTGCCCAGCATTCGACCTCTAACTTGCTTCCCATTGCAAGTTCCGCTGCTGCAAAGGCGCTGCGGGCGGGGAGTTTTCCGGGCTGAAAATATGTGACATAGACTTTGTTGAAGGCAGGCCAATCAGCCATGTCAATCAGCATGACGGTGCATTTTACAATGTGCGAATGGTTGAGACCCTGTTTATCCAGCGTTGCTCCGATCCTATCCATTACGCGTCGTGTCTGTTCCTCGATGCCGCCTGAGCCATTGACTCCAAGCGTGGGGTCAGTGCCAATTTGTCCCGACAGATAGAACATGTCGCCGACCCGCACCGCCTCGGAAAAGGGCAAATTACTTGCCCCCAGATAAACAGGCTCTTCTAAGACCGCGCAGGAGGCCATTGCAAAAAAGCCGAACCTTGCCAGATATCTTGCTAGCGTTCTCATCTATCATTCCTTTTCGATCGCCCGGACGGACTCGCGAATTAGTGAGTACCAGTCCTGATCGGTGAGCGTTATGTCAACTGCTTTGGCATTCTCAATTAGATGGTCCGCATTTGAAGTGGACATGATGGGAACAATGCCGCCCGGATGCTTGAGTAACCACGCCAGCGCCACGGCCGAAGGTGTGCTCCCGAGTTCACGGGCAATATGTTCAATGGCTGAATCGAGCGCTCCGAAGTTTTTCAGCGGCTGATAGGCGCCTGGAAGCCTGTGGCGTAACGGCGACCAAGCCTGAATGAGAATCCCTTCGGACTGACAATAATCAAGCAGCCCTTCAGCAGGCGGCATCCAGCGTCTCACACTACTCCACTCGGGAGCAGCGTCGATAAGCCTTTGGTGGACCAAGTCGAGATGTTCGAGAATGCTTAGTGTGGCTCCCATGCCATCCAGAATATGACGCGGGTTGAAAAGGCTGATCTGGACCTGGTTAATGACAAGGCGCTGTTCTGTGACGCGCTGGATCATCGTAGATTGGGTAGCTGTGAAATTGCTGAGACCAAAATGCCTTACTTTGCCGCATCGGCTCAGCTCTGCGAAGGCTTCTGCGATCTCGTCGGCTTGCATCAATGGTGTCGGTTGGTGTAGTAAAAGGATGTCCAAACGGTCGATGCATAACCTTCGCAGGCTGCGTTCGGCTGATGAAATAATTTCATTTCTGCTCAGATCAATTCGAGGAGGAACGGGATTTCCGTCGTCGTCGCAAATGATCTGCCCGCATTTCGTCTGAACAAGCGATTTTGCTCGTAGTTCCGGCGCTTGTTTGAAGACACGGCCCATTACGCTCTCTGATCGACCAAGAGCATAAGGACTTGCTGTGTCAAACAGCGTAATTCCTGTCTCAAACGCACTGCGCATGAGACGTTCAACGGCGTCGACATCTTCGTTTCTAATTGGTCCCGGAGACCATGACGGCAATCCAGATAGTCCAAAGCCCAGGCAAGACACCTCAACATCGGTGTGAGGAAGCTTTCGAGTGCGGATAGTGTTTCTCCAAATGCCAAATATGCTGCGTAAAATGCGATGCGCGGTGAGTGAAGTTGGTTGATATTGACTTAATATGCTGCCAATGTCCACGCTAAATTGAGAGGAATGCGATATGACTAAACCCAGCGATTTGACCGGGGATGACCATCTTATGGAACATGAGTTGCGCGCGATCATGTTGGATCAACGGGCGCGAAACGTTTTGCGGCCTGGGTTGTCCGAGCTTGATCCCAAACTGATGCGTCAACGTGCCTCCGCAGAACTCAACTGCTGGAATGAAGGGGCGCCTGCACTTGCATTGGTGCGCGATTTCACAATTCCGTCAGAAATGGGGGGAATTGGCGTTCGGCTCTATGATCCCAACCCTGATCAATGCGTTGGTATTCTGGTTTATTTTCATGGGGGCGGTTGGATTATCGGTGATCTTGATTTGGAGGACGGCGCGTTGCGGCACATCGCTGCACGCGGCGGTTTCAAGATATTGTCGGTAGATTACCGACTGGCCCCAGAGCACAGGTTTCCCGCTGCTGTCGAAGATGGCGAAGCCGTGCTACGCTGGATCGAAATCAACTATGCAGAATTAAACATTGACCCATCGTGTGTCGCAGTAGGGGGTAGTTCTGCCGGAGCCAATATCGCGCTTGGCACGGCCCTGCGTGTTCGGGACAATCATGGTCCGATCCCTGGCATGATGGCGTTGCTTTTCGGCGCTTACAGCGGTGGCAATGGCGAATATTCGTCGCGCGCTTGTTACGGCGATGGTCGTTTCGGACTTCCGACTGTTGCGATGGAGTTGTTCTGGTCACTTTATCTTGGCGAGGATCGCACGCACCCGCACGCGGTTCCATTGGAGGCTGATCTGGCAGGAATGCCGCCAGCGTGGATCGTAGCGGCCGAGTTGGATATATTGTCCGATGAAAGTGTTGATCTCGTGAACAAGTTGAAGCTGGTCGGCGTGCCGACAACACTTAAGCTCTACGAAGGCGGAATGCACGGTTTTACGCATTATTTTAGGGTTTCTCCGCTCGCGCGCCGGGCTTTGGCCGAACTCTCCGATGCTTTACTGCCATTTCTCGGAAACAGGAGCGAACAGGCATGACGATAACGTCACCACAATTCATTTGGCTTGGTGATCAGCCGATCGATCATCAGGCGATGTTTGTCTCGATCCACGGTAAACCTGCGCGTCGCACAGATGAAGGTGAAAATCGCTGGATACTTGCGCGAGGCGTGGTTGACGTGTCGCCAAATGCCGGCGAAGTTGAGATTAACATAACGGTTGATGGGCAATATCGGCTGTGGCTGGATGGGGTGCGGCTTGGACAGGGTCCAGTTCGCTCCAATCCAGCTTATCAACGCACCGACTGCTATCGTTTAGGGGCAGAGTTTGTGGTTGGTCGTCATGTCATCGCCGTGCTCATTCATGTGCCGGGGCGTGACCTTGCCTGGTATGAGACGGTTAAGGGGGCATGGCAGCCCAGTTTTGGCGATGGCGGCCTAATGCTGCGCGCGACGCGTGCGGAACAGCCTGAAACACTGCTGTTTGAAGCGGACGTGAACTGGCGGATAGTAGAATCCTCCGCATGGAAACGTGATACGCCGGTCGCCGGCTGGGGTCAGGACTTTCTTGAAGACGTTGATGGTCGGCAGTTGGATCCGCTTTGGATTCATCCCGATTTTGACGATGGCGACTGGCCCTACGCACAGGTCATGGAAGCAACTCCTTCGGCAGAGGTTGCAGCCCGTGGATGGATGACAGCCCGCCCTTTTCCTGTGTTAGTAAAATCGGAAACCGCGCAGCTTGAAGAAGAACAAGTGTGGCCAGCGCACTTTTTATGGGCCAAGTCTGCCATTCCACGGCCTGATCTACCCGTTAAACAACGCCTGTTTGATGAAGAGATTACGGACCTAGCTGACGGCTCATGCGTTACTGGCGCCGCCAGCCTTTGCCTGCCCGGCGGCGCGGCGCACATTCGTACCGACGAGAACTCCGATACAGTGCTGATGTATGAATTCCATCCGTATCGTGTCGGCTATCCATTTCTGGAAATTGATGCTCAGGGCGGCGAAATTATCGAAGTTGCAGTTGCCGAGTCACTGCCGGGAGAGTTCGGTAAAGGATTAACTGGTGACGGCTTGCGCAGCGACGAGCGGATGTGGGTCGCGCATGTTTTTCGTTATATCTGTCGCCCAGGGCGTCAGCGCTTCGAAAAATTTGTCGCCACCGGCGTGCGCGCTCTCCAACTAGTGGTTCGCGATGCGCCGGTTGGGGTTATCGTCCATGAACTTGGTCTGATTGCAACAGGCCAACCCTTCAAACCTGAAGGCAATTTCGCTTGTTCCGATCCAGTCCTGACGCGCCTTTGGAATGTGGGGGCGCATACCGTACAGATGTGCGCGCAAGATGGATGGGTGGATTGCCCAGGGCGCGAATCGCGACAATGGTTGGGCGATGGTGTCGTGATGTTTGATATGGCAGCGCGAGCATTCGGACCCAGTTCATGGCCGCTCCAGCGGCAGTTTCTTGTTCAGGTTGCGGAAGGCCAGCGTGCCGATGGTCTGGCCCGAATGGTATCTCCGGGCGATATACCGACCACTGCGATCACGATACCAGATTACACGCTTCTGTGGATTATCGGAGTGGATCGTTATTTCGAGACGTCATTGGATTTGCCGTTGATCGAGCGGCTGATGCCTGAAATCGAGCGGTCGCTTGGCTGGTTTGAGCGGATGGCGCAAGGCGGGATATTGGTCCGCGATATTCCCGAATGGCATTTTATAGAATGGGCAGATGTTGACCGGCGAGGCTGGTCGATGCCCTTTAATGCGCTCTATTGTGGTGCATTGCAGTCGGCAGCGCGTTTGGCTGAGTTCAGTCAAAGACCGCGCCTTGCCCTTCGATGGAAGGCCCGTGCTGCTGCTGTTGCTGAAGAGCTGAACCGCCGTCATTGGGACCCAAGCAAGACATTATATGTCGATTCGGTCGACCCTGAAACCGGCCAGCAAGCGGCACGCGTCTCTCAGCATGGAAATGCCCTTGCCCTGCTATTTGGAATTGCACCCGATGAAAGGCGAGCGGCAATACTTAAGGCGATCACCGATAGTTCCCGCTTGAATCTGACTAACGCGCCGCCGATCATGGTCGATGCTGGGCCGTTTGACGAAGTTCAGCAGATTGTGCGCGCGAACAGCTTTTTCGGGCACTTTGTCTATGATGCCATTGCAGAAGCAGGCGGAGTAGATTGGGTGTTAGAAGAGCTGGCTAACGGCTATGGCCCGATGCTAGACGCAGGTGCTACGACGCTGTGGGAGAGCTTTACACCAGTTGCCAGTCTTTGCCATGGCTTCTCTGCAACGCCAGTCTACCAACTTTCGAAACATGTTCTCGGCATTACTCCTCTGGCCGACGGCTATACGCGTTTTACCGCCCGACCGGCGGGTAGAAAGATTGACTGGGCAACGGGAGTCGTTCCCACCGGACACGGCCTCATCACCATTGAATGGATAAGGGAGGCAGGATATATTTGCGCAACTCTAGCTTATCCAGCCTTGCTTGAATTTGCGCCACCATCGACTGCGATAAACTTAGTCACGGACGAAGAAACTGATGGGCGTCGCGTGGCAAAATTCAAGTTATCGGCTTAGTCAGAGCTGCGTTCGGCTATTTCAGCCTTAATGGCATTGAAGCGCTCTTCAGTCAGAAAATATCGCGGAATGATTAACAGCGCTACGCCCCATAATGTGAAAGGGACCAAGGAGTAAGCGAGCCGGATGCCCGATACCGCCTCGCTCGTCTGGGCGTCGGGCGCTCCGCCGCCCTGAAATCCAAAAAAACCTAAGAACATGGACACGAAGAAAGCCCCTCCTGCCATGCCAAGTTTTCGGCAAAAAGCCCAAGTTCCAAAAATAGCGCCCTCGCGGCGTTGCCCGGTAGACAACTCGTCATACTCGATGGTGTCTGCTACCATCGCGTTCGGCATCAACTGATTGCCTGCATCAAACATGCCGGCCAGTCCCAGGATCGGGAAGAGCAGCCAAGCAGTGGTCGGCGATAGAAACAATGCTGGCAGGCTGAGTAGTGACGCGCCGACCAAGGCACCAATATAGGCTTCGCGCTTGCCGTACCGCCTTGAAATCCACACCCATGCAGGAGTGGCTATTGTTGCTGCCACGGCACCTGTGGTCGCAAAAGTTCCGACCATAACTGGTGGAAGTTTCAATACAAAAACCACATAATAGATCAGCGTCGTTGCTGTCGCCCCAATTGCCAAATTTTGAGCCAAGAAGGCATACCATAATATCTTCAAGGGCTGATTGGCCATCAAGGCCTTATACTCCGCCTTGACGCCAACTCTCTCGACCTTGCGAGTGATCTGCGGGGCATCTTTGGTGGTGATGAATGCGACGATGCCCGTCAGAACCATGAAAGTACCAAATACCATCCCCAACCGGGCAAACCCGACGACGGGCCCTTCCGGCGTTGTGAATATTCCAGGTGCGACCAGGATGGTAATAAGAATGCCTAGACGGGCGGCCATCATTTTATAGCCGGTCAGTCTTGTTCGTTCACGATACTCAGTGGTCATTTCAGCGGCCATCGAGGAATAAGGAACGTCATAAAATGTGAACGCAGTGCTGGTGATCAGATACAGTATAGTGACGTAGAGGATTTTCTCTAACTCGCTCGCATCTGCCGGCGCGCGAAAAATCAGAGCAAATGCGATCCCGAATGTGAGAGCACCAAACAATAGATAGGGCCTGCGCCGGCCCATGCGACTTTGCGTCCTATCCGAAATTGCGCCGACAAATGGATCGATGAATGCATCCCACAGCCGCGGGATCAGTAACGCGATTCCTGCCCAAAATGGAGAGATTCCAAGTGCTTCAGTGGAATAAAAAAGCATGAACGACATGGTGATGCCGACATAAGCAGCTATCCCCAGCTCGCCAGTAGCCCACCCGATGCTAGCAAAAGACGTTAATTCTCTCGGCGAACTGCGATTTTGGTTCATATGTTCCCTCTCTCGATGCACAATTATGATTATATATCATTGATTGTAGATAACGATGCCGTGCTGTGCAAGCTTATCTCATTGATCTAAAGAGAGCGCCTTTCAAAAATGATGCGCATTTCATCGGATAATTGGGACAAAAATGACGCAAAACAGACATTTTCATGCCAAACGCAGACCATCTACAAAACATCATAATCGAGCATAAGTGATAAAATTCTTGCAAACTTTGATCGGTCGTGTAATCTGGTTCCAGATGATACTTTTTGGACCGAAAGAACCCCGTGTTCCGCTCCAAGCTGGCTTGTCAAATGGGGAGGGTTGAAATGCAAAAAACATTCAATGAGCGTAAAAAATCGTTTTCAAAGCCGATCATGACTTCAATTTCGGCGCTTTCGATCGCAATGTTGCCTTCGCTCGCGATGGCGCAGGAATCGACTGCAGACTCGGAGGAAGGGGCGGGGTCCGGTGAAATTGTAGTGACCGGATCGCGCATTAAGAGCGATGGCTATGACCAGCCCACGCCGGTTACGGCCGTTACGACTGCGGCCCTGCTCGAGTCCTCGCCACAAACAATCGCTGACGGCTTGGTTAAGCTCCCGCAATTTAATGGATCTTCGTCGCGCACATTCTGCTGTGCGCCGGGATCACTCGGAAATTTTCTGAACCTTCGCGCACTCGGCTCCACCAGAAACCTTATATTGCTGGATGGTCGGCGAATCACGCCAACGCGGGAAACAGGTGACGTCGATGTGAACTTGTTGCCTGAGTTGCTTGTACAGCGTGTTGATGTTGTGACAGGCGGGGCATCGGCTACCTATGGGTCGGACGCAGTCTCGGGGGTTATCAACTATATAACCGACAGAAAATTCAAAGGCGTTCGCGCAACTGCCCAAGCGGGTGTTTCAAACTATGCCGATGATCAATCGATCAAGCTGGGCATAGCTGCGGGCTCTGGCTTTGCTGGTGATCGGGGACATTTTGTAGCTAGCCTCGAACATTTTAAGGTCAACGGGATTCCTTCGTTGGCAGATCGCCCGGACTCGCGGCGCGGCGGATTCTTGGGTGGGAATGGCAGTGCCGCGACGCCATTCACTAATCAGGAAAACGTCTTTCTGATCACTGCAACTGACGGTGGTGTAATTGTCAATCCTTTTGTCGGCAATGTACCCCTGCCGAATGCAGCGGCACCGCTAGCCGGGCTTGTATTTCAGCCCGGCGGCTCGACTCGGCCGTTCGTGCTTGGGACGCAGGTTCCCGGGTCGCCGGGCTTCACATTTGGAGGCGACGGTCACCAGAACAATATGATGCAGCCCGCCGGGCTGCTGGAAACCGACAAGGGGTTTTTCGCTGCAAGTTATGACTTCTCGGACGTTCTAACCGGCTATGTGCGTCTTAACGCTGCCCGGTCGCACAATAATATGCGCATCCTGTCTGACAATCGCTCGGGTGCCGCCGCATTCACAATCTTTCGCAACAATGCCTATTTGCCCGTCGCAACGGCCGCCGCAATGGATGCTGCTGGCCAAACGTCGTTTCGCCTGGGTCGATTTAACCGTGATTTCGGTGCAATCACGATCGACTATGTCAATAAGACATGGGATGTGAACGCTGGATTGGAAGGAAAAATCGGTGCGTCGATGACATGGAATCTGTCATATGGACACGGTGAAACCACTTTGCGAGGCGAAGTTCGCAATGTGTCCGATCTTGCAAAGATTTATGCATCAGCAGATGCTGTAGTCGATCCCGTGTCTGGCAACATCGTCTGTAATGTAACCTTAACCAATCCGGGCCTTTTCCCGGGATGCGTGCCCGTCAACTTGTTCGGAGTCGGGGCACCTTCCGAAGCGGCGAAGAGCTACTTTCTCGGCACCAGTCGGCAAGATGTGAAAAATACACAGGACGTCTTTGCTGCTGAACTTCAGGGAGCGCTGTTTGCGCTTCCAGGCGGAGATATGGCATTTGCTCTTGGCGGCGAATACCGCCAGCGGTCGCTGGTCGAAAAATCGAACGCCGTTGCATTGGGCCAGATTGCTGGGACTGGCGTTCGCGGAATACCCGGAGCCTTTTGCCCGACGTTGGCACTGTGCCGCTTTGGTGGGTGGAACCAAGGTAATTTCGGCGAGGCCAATGCAAGTGATGATGTGAAAGAAGGTTTTGTTGAATTGATCGCTCCTGTTTTTAAGGATTCCCCAATTGGCAAATCACTCGAGTTAAACGGTGCCTATCGCTATACTGATTACAAGAACAGCGGCGGAGTTTCGACATGGAAACTAGGCGTTTCCTATGAACCATTGGATGGGCTGCGTTTCCGTGCTACTCGGTCACGCGATATTCGCGCTCCAAATCTATTTGAATTGTTCGCGGGGCCCGTCAACGCATTCACGCCTGGACTGGTTGATCCGGTATTGGGCCAGAACAACGTGATTGCCGTAACGAGAACGCAAGGAAATCCCGGTCTCGTTCCAGAAACTGCTAATACTTGGACGGCCGGTGCCGTCTTCTCACCGTCATGGCTTCCCGGATTTTCCGGTTCGATTGACTATTATGACATCAAGCTGACCGGTGCACTGGCCGCTACGACCGCGCAGGGGACGATCGATGGTTGCCAACGCGGCATTGCGGCGCAATGTGCACTCATAACGCGAGATCCTGTTACAAATGTGATCCAACAAATTGTCCTGCAGCAGATCAACCTGAACGCGCGCAAAGTGCGCGGGATCGACTTTGATTTTTCATATTCTCGGCCCGTTGGAGACGGTACGTTGAGCATTCGGCTGCTGGCGACACGAATGCTCGATTTCATCGACACGATTGGTACCACGCGCACGCAAAGTGCCGGTTTTTTTAATGCTGCGAATAACACTGCGTTGCCGAAATGGCGCGGAAATTTTACGATTAAATATGACAGCGACGCGTTCGGTTTGGCTCTGAACGAGCGCTTTATCGGTGGGTATAATCAGTTGCCTTTCGTTCCTGGACAGATTTTTACAGAACCTCATATTGGCAAGATTCTCTATACAGATGTTACGGCGACAGCGAAAATCGGAGCAAACACGGACACAAAGTTTGAAATGTTTTTCACTGTGAACAATTTGTTCAACAAACGGCCCCCGTTCCTGCCGAACCGGTTCGCTGCGAACCTTGCTTTCCCGACGGTTCCGAATCTTTACGATCTAGACAATCGGTATTTTACTATTGGAGTTCGCACTCAGTTTTGAGTTAGTTTGAAGTTGCCGGAATGGCGAAATTTACTCCACCCTTCGGGCAATTCTCTAAAATTTCAAAAAAGCTGTGGGTGATTCGGGAACCATTTTAGCTGGGGACAGGACTATGAAAAACTATCCGATATCGGGTGCACGATGGGTGACAGCGATCGCTCTTGTTTGCGGTTTGATTCCAAGCATGGTAATTGCAAAAGACAGGTCGTCAACCACTAGCTATGCACGCGACGATTCCGAAAGATTACTCGCAAAATCATCATTTGTTTCGATCCCTGTTTCCGATTCAGGTAAGGAATGGAGCCTAGGGGCCGTTCTTCATGTTCCTTATGGTTTTGAAGGAAAGCGGCCGGCGGTTGTAATCATCCACGGTTCAGGTGGAGTCGATAGTCGCGGTGGCCACTATGCAAACGCACTCAATCATGCAGGGTATGTCACATTGGAGGTCGATCTTTGGGCAGCACGTGGTGTGCAGAGTGCAGGCGGTCGGCCAAAAAGCGTAATCGAAACGCTGCCGGATGCCTTTGCATCGCTCAACTTTCTGACGCAAATGACAGATACGGTCGATTCCGAACGTATCGGGATTACTGGCTTTTCCTGGGGTGGAGTCGTATCAATGCTCTCAGCTAACAGGGCATATCGGGAGAAGTATGGGACTGGAGTTCAGAAATTTGCAGCGCATGCGCCATTTTACCCTGTTTGCTGGGGGTACAATGTCGTCCGCGGATATGATTTCAAAAATCTGACTGGCGCTAAGATATTGATACAGGCGGGCAAGGCCGATGTTTACGACGCCCCAGAAACATGCTCCAATATGGTCGCCAGCCTCGCGTCTGCTGATGCCGCATTAGTAGAGTTGGTTATGTATGACAACGCGACCCATGCTTGGGAGCGCCGCGAACCTGACGCGACGGTTCCCGACCCAGCCTCGCATGTCGGTAAAGGCGGCATGGTACCACTTCGATACAATGCCGCTGTCACACGGAAATCGACTGAAAAATTGCTGGAGTTTTTTGCGGAAACGCTAGGTGGGCAATCTCTTCCTTAATGTATTCGGTTTTTGAGCGCTATTTGAACTAGCATCACCGCGATCTGAAACATCGTTAGGCCTGCAAATATCCATTTTGTTGTGGTGAATACGCTTGCCACCAAGGCCAATGCCACTGGCTTGGATGGATATAAAGTCAGTAGTAAAATTATGGTTGTATTTTCCAGCATGTCGAAAACGAGCAATAACAGGGGTGCTGTCATCAATTTCGCGTCGTTTTGCATGTCCGACTGTCGGCCCAGCAATGCTATCGACCATAAGAAGAATAGAGTGTAGCTAACCGGGTAGATGATATCCGCTGTCAGTAGGAATGATCGATAGGCGCTGCGTCCAACGTCGGAGAACGCGACAAGCTTTGCGAAAGCCTCTGTTGGCGAATAAGCAAACATCAAGTCAAGCGGTCCGGCTTCAGGTGACGTCATCATTTCCGCACCCAGCATAGGCATCAACCCAAAACGGATGGCTAGACTAATTGTACCAATCAAAATCAACTTTTGGATTGTCGCATGTGCTGCAATTCTGGTTATTAGATATGCCATTCTAGCTGATTTTCCTACTGACGGGCGTCTGCCATATTAACGGGCCAACGGTGCACGACAAGCCGCAGGTACCGTTCGGCGGGCGGCAAGACGCGGCAAGACATCGATAGCTTCACAGAGACGAGATGGATTACCATAGAAACGCGGCCGATGCATTTGTCGACCTGACGCGGCGGCGATGATCTCGGAATTCCCGCAGTTAGTAAACGCCAATCATCTTCATGCCAGCAATCGCCAGAACCACGCCAAGCGCTTTGAGCAGCCCTTGCGTCGGCAACACGCGAATCCCCAATGACGTTCCGACTAACGCTCCGGCGAGAACTGCGCCTGCATAGAGCGGTAGCGTGGCTGGCAATTGCCCGACCGATGACCAGTTTCCGGCTAGGCCTGCAATCGAGTTGAACAGGATGAATACCGATGCAACGCCCGATGCCGTGCGGACAGCAGACCAGCGGAAGAACAACAGCACCGGCGATAGAAATATGCCTCCGCCCGTCCCGGTAAGCCCGGACAGCAAGCCGATGGCTGCGCCGCACAGCAAAGCGGCCCAAAGGGGTGGATCTCTCCACTCGACTTCGTCCGTTGATTTGGATGGAAGCAAAAACCTTGCGGCAGCAATTAACAAGACGATGCCCACCAGCGGCCTGTAATACGCGCCGGGTATCTCGATGCTGCCCCCGAACCAAGCCATCGGTATAGCGCTGACAGCAAAGGGCCACAGTGTCCGCCAGCGAAACAGGCCCGCTCGAATGAAACGCGTCGAGGTAAAACCGGACACCAGCACATTGAGTGCCAATGCTGTGGGACGCATGACCTGTGCGGGAACCCCGAACAGCGCCATAATCGCGATATATGCCGATGCCCCTGCATGTCCAACCGAAGTGTAAAGCATTGCACCGACAAAAAGACATGCCACTAAGCGTCAGAACAGATAATCTCTATTTGTTCTCCCTTAGCGTTGTTTAGCGTACTATCCACGCTCTGCCCTCTAATTGCGAGACTCACTTCCCGCCCGAATCCTGACCGTGCAAAGCACCGGCTGCTTCGCATTCGCAGCAGATTTCTGGCAAGCCTCAATAGCCTCTCGGTTGTCGCGCAGCAAATCGGCTGCCCGCTCCAGCGCGTTCAAAGCCTGAGGGCTTTCGCTCCGCATGAGGCGGGTGCCTGCATCCCAGCGCGACGATTCGCCAACCATCCCTGCTGCCATTCGCTCGGGCCAGTGCCAGCTTTCCGGAACGGCACGGGCGATCGTTCCGGGAAGGAACGACCAAAGCAGGATGCCGCCCAGCACTCCGCCTCCGACTGCCTGAATCACCTTGCGGCGTTGGTCCGCACTGGCGCGCGCGTGGGATGTGACACCGCGCATATCCTGCGTCGCTTGCTGGAGCTCATTATATGCGTTGTTGATCCGCGTTTGATCGCCGCGCCGCGCCGCCTCCGCTGCGACTTCGATCCGCCTGCCAAAGCTATCGGGCGTCACCTGCATGGCTGGATGTTCCTCGATGCAATCGAGATTCTCCACCATCTCTTCGAGCCGCTTTGCCATCTCCGTCAAGGTCGCCCCGTAGTCGGGGATGATGATGTCCGCCCGCTCAGCGGCAAGATGCTGGACCGCGCGCCGCATGAGGGCCATTTCACCTTCAAGCCGCGCGAACGCTTCGGCGGCAGGATCGCTTTCGACCTTGGCGGGCCTAGGTTTGGCCTTGCGCTTTGGTCTCGGCTTGAGCTTGGCCTCCGCTTCGGCCTCCTCCTCAATGTCCAGCGTCACTTCTTCGGCATCAGTATTTTCCATTTCACTTCTCCTAAAGGCTCATTCCAATCGAGCGGGTCCGCTCGAACGACACAGACGCAGCAAGGTCGCGGGACAGATCGCGCCCGATATCCTTGCCGAGACCGAGTTCCCGCGTCCGGTTGCGCAACAGCGATTCCACCTGTGGATCGCGTTCTAGCCCTTTCGCCATGTTGGCCATGCGTCCCGCTACAACGCGTGCGCTACCGTCGGCGTCTTTGAAGCTGCGAGTTGTGGCGAAAGATAAGGTGGTGATCGATGCCCCGGATTTGGTGGTGCGGACTTCAGGAGTGTTGCCAACGAAGCCGACGAGAGTGACTGTGTTTTTCATGGATTTGACCTTTCGAACCTGTTTCTAACCGTCCAAGGGACCATCCCTTTGACTGAGCCCCGAAAGGTCCGGATGGGGACTGGAATGCACCGAGCGCAGTGAGGGAAACCCCGCTCAAAGGGGTGGCGCGGGCAGCGGCGCGGAGCGCAGCAACACGGCCCGCGTGAGTGCGGGTTGCACGTCCAGGCATCGTCGGGACAGGGGCGTGGATTAGTCATGAAAGGGGATGGTTTCGTGGTCAGCAAACAGCGGAAAGTCATTGTCCAAGAAGGATTGCGAACCTACTGCCCGCGCCAGCACCTGCGATGTCAAGCTGATTGAACAATCGGCAATGCTTTGAACACTCTCATGATTTGAAAAGGAGCAATTTGCGTATGTCTGATACGTTTGACTCAAAGGTCTCAATTCTGCGTGACTCAGCCGTGGCAGTGAATTAAGGCGACCGCGAAATGCAAATCTTGCGCACCTTCCTTGGCGAAAACCGCAGGCTCGCGCTGGCGCTGATATTTTGCGCCCTGTTGATCAAGGCCCTGGTTCCGCAAGGCTATATGATCGGATCTACATCCAAGACGCTGACCATTCAGATTTGTGCAGACGGGACGGGAGTCGCGGTCAGCAAACAGATCGAAATCCCGATGGAGAGCGGTTCCCACGATCCGAACAGCGGCCACGGCAAAGCCGATGGATCCTGTTCCTTTACGTCGCTGGC
This sequence comes from Sphingorhabdus sp., assembly GCA_040079555.1. Taxonomy (GTDB): domain Bacteria; phylum Pseudomonadota; class Alphaproteobacteria; order Sphingomonadales; family Sphingomonadaceae; genus Sphingorhabdus_B. Next base: position 33,767 of record JBEBKE010000008.1, read on the forward strand.
CATGGCCGGACTGACGGGTGCCGATGCCCAGCTTTTGGAAGTAGCGCTTGCTTTCATCCTTCTGCTCGGTTTTGCGCCGACGGCATTAGCGCTTACATCAAGTAACCATCATTTGCGGCCGCCGCTTCGCGGCCCCCCGGCTGCAGTCTGACATTCTAACCTGAATTGTCGGATGCCGGTGCGTGCATGACACGCATCTGGCGCAGCCGGAGACCAATTTCATGTACCATATCCTTGACCGTTCCTCGGAACGGGCCGGGGAACACATTTGCAATTCATCTAATGTGGTTCCCAACGAAGCCATCGCCGCTAACCCCGGCATTGTTCTTCATATGCAACAAAACCGCTCCAGCTTTCCAAGGGAAGGCCGCGCGGCTCTATGCGTGCTTGTCACGTTGTTCATGCTCACGTCGGTCTTGCCAGCGATGCGCGGCAACTTGCTTGTACCGCTCTTTTCGATCGGCGTTATGGCGCTACTGGTCTGGGCGTTGGACCATCACCAAAAATCGGTACCATATTCGGAACGTATCGAACTGACAGACGGCGAGCTGCGCTATGCAGACAACTCGGGCCGCCAGTTTGTCATGCCAAGCTATTGGGCTCGATTCGAAGCAGAAACGCGCACGCCGGTCGATGTTCGCCTGCATTTGCGAACTAAGGACAAAAGCTTCGAATTTGGTAACAGCCTCAGCCTGGAGGAGCGGTTGGCGGTTGCACCTGTTGTCGAAGAGGCACTCATCGCGGCGAAAGGTCGTAGGATATGATCCGGTCTGTCCAACAGAAAGACATCCACGCAAAGCTGGCCCGTCTGAGGCGCAGAACATGGGTCGCCATTGGTCTGTGCACAGTTTTCCAAATCGGAAACGCCGCTCTCTTTGCAAGCGCACCAACCATCGAGAATGCTGGAGAATTCAAAGAAGCAGAAAGCTGCGCTGCGGATCACACTCAACCGTCATTTTTCAATCAAAACACTTAGAATACAGGGACATAAGAATGAAAACATCCATGATCGCCATCGCCGTTGCTTTGGCTTCTACTTCACCAGCTTTTGCTCAATCCGATACCAAGGAAGAAAATGGCGGCTGGACGCCTGAAATCATCGTGACCGGGACGAGAGACACCGTTTATCAAGCGAGCGAAGCGGCAACACTGCGCACCCCTGTGTCGATCCAGGAAACCCCGCAATCGGTGCAGGTGCTTACCCGCACGCTGATCGACGAGCAGGATGTGACAACGCTTGCTGAAGCGTTGCGCAATGTATCTGGCGTAGTTCCAGCCCAGCCATCGGAGGCCGTATTGATGAAACCAATCGTGCGTGGTTTCAGATCGGAAATCTATGTTGACGGATTTGCCCAATATGGCGACGCATCGACCTATGATCCTTCAAGCCTGATCGGCGTAGAGCGGATTGAAGTCGCAAAGGGGCCGACGTCGCAACTGTTTGGCGGCGCCACTGGAGCGCCCGTTGGCGGGCTGATCAACGTGATCAGCGCAAGCCCGCAGCAAAGGGCCAGCTATAGCGCGGCCTTCCGCACGGGAAGCTTTAGCACGATTCAGCCTTCGGTGGATATCAACCAGCCGCTTGGCAAAAATGTCGCGGCCCGGATTTCGGCAGAATATGTCGACGCGAAAGACCCGATTGATGCCGTGACCAACAGCCGCCTCACGCTGGCATCGGCGCTGAAGATTGGCTTTGATGATACCAGCCTCTTGGTGCGCGCCAGCTACAACCGGATCGAAATGCTGGAATATGCGGGCTTGCCTTATGCCATGATCGGCTATCCCGGTGTTGACCCGTTCCGCTACACTGGCGCAAAAAACGGGCCGCATACCAAGGTGGAAAATTATGCGCTGTCGGGCGAGTTCACGCACCGCCTGTCAGACAATCTCACCGCTCAGGTGCGAGTGCGCGCTTATAATAACACCACGACAGAACATGGTAGCTTCCCCTTCTTCGCTTTCTATCCGCCGACCGGCTCCGTTTACCCGATCATCACGGCCTATATGCCGGGCGTCACAATTGACGAAATGACCTTTGATGCCAGTTTGACCGGAACGTTCACAACCGGAGGTATCGAGCATGTCGTGATCGCTGGCGCACAACACGATCAGGTTGATTACCACGGCACCATGGGGTTCAATTTCTTTCCCGTCGGTTTCCTCGATCATGCTGATCCCGATAGCGATGTGCCTTTTGGCCCCGAGACCTATCCAGTTGACGTCTTTGAAAACACCTACCGGACCTACGGCCTGTATGTGCAGGACCAGATGACCATCGCGGATCGCTTCCACGTGCTCGCTGGCCTGCGCTACAGCAAGATGGCCAGCACCGAAGGGTTCAACGGCCTGTTCAGCCCGAAACACAGCTTTGGCCATGTCGATCCCCGTATTGGCGTGACCTATGATGTCGCGGACGGTCTCTCGCTGTTTGCAGGATATGCCACAGGCTCACGCGCGGCTATCTTCTTCAACCCGCTTGTCACACCGACAACACCGGAAACATCGAAAAGCTGGGAAGGCGGCGCGAAGTTCGCACTGCAATCAATCGGACTGTCGGGCACGCTCGCGGCATTCCGCCAGACCCGCAATAATGTGCCGTTGAGCGATCCCTTCGGGGCGACGCGCCAGATCGGGCAACAGCGGTCCAAGGGTGTGGAAGCCGACATGATCTGGGAGCCGGGCAAGAGCTTCTCACTGCTTGCCAGCTATGCCTACACCAAAGCAGAGGTCAGCAAGGACGCTTTCGACCCGACCAATATCGGCAACCGCCTGACGCGTGTGCCCACTCACAGCGGCCGTCTGGCAGCCCGCTACCGGTTCGCTGATGGGGCACTCAGGGGCTTGGGTTTGGGACTTGGCATGACAGCGGCGTCGGGCGCACATACGACGCTTCCCAACTCAGACAAAACCAAGGGCTATGCCGTTTTCGACGCACAGGCCAGCTATGAAACCGGCCCCTTCCGGATCAGCGCATCGGTCACCAACTTGACGGACAAGCTCTATTTCACGCCCTACCTCTACCTCAATCAGTCAGTCGTCCGACCGGGCACACCGCGTTCGGCCCATGTGACGTTTGGCGTCAAATTCTGAAAAGGGGAAGCATTATGGACACCAATCGCCGCGCCCTGTTGCAGGGCTTTACCGGAGCCGCCTTGCTTGCGCCTTACCTCGCGCTGGAAAAGGCAATGGCGGCGGAAGCTGCCAAAGTCGCTCCAGCAAACAGCGCAGATCATATGGCTGGTATGGCCGAAATGGAAAAAGTGCTGGGCCCTGGCCTTTACGGGCAGGAGCAAATTGGGATGCTGATCTATCCCAAATTCACAGCACTCGATCTCGTTGGCCCGCACTATTTCTTTGCCTGCATGTTCGGCGCGAAGGTGCATCTGGTCACAACCGAAAAGGACCTGTCGCCAGTCGCTTCGGACCTTGGTCTCGCGATTGCGCCGACCGTCACCATGGCCGATGCACCCAAAGATTTGGATGTGCTGTTCATTCCGGGCGGTACCGAGGGAACTCTCTCGGTCATGTCGCGCACCGATACGATGGACTGGGTGAAGGACCGCGCTTCGCGCGCCAAGCATGTCACGAGTGTTTGCACCGGATCTATGGTGCTTGCCAAGGCCGGATTGCTGAAAGGCAAGAAAGCAACGTCGCATTGGGTCACCAGA
>JBEBKE010000009.1:0-36452 GCA_040079555.1 Sphingorhabdus sp.
CGGCGCGAGGATGACCGGTGGCGGCTTTGGCGGCTGCGTCATCGCGGTCGCACCTGACTTGAAAGTGCCAGCCGTCGTTAAAGCCATTGCAGACTTGTATCGCACGCCAGATGGATTGCCTGCGGAAGTCTTCGTTTGCCAACCTAGCGCCGGGGCCAGCCGGATTTAAGTGGCATATCTGTAGACTACACCTTGGCGCAAAACTGCTTTAGCATTGCACCACTCCTTCAGATCGTATGCAGGGCATCCAGAAATACCTTGTGATCGCCATAATTCATCGCACAGCGTGCCCAGAAATCGTCGATGGCATCCATGTCGAAATGCGCGATATCATCCCCCGGCGGCATGATTTTTTCGTCCGGCGGAAAAATGCCATAGCCAGCAAACAAGCAATGCCAAGACAGGCTGCTATAATATTGGCTGATATCCAGATCGGCGACGGTTGCGCTTAAATCCTCTCCGCGAAACCAGCTGGTCATCAATGTCTTCAGATTATCTGACAGATTATGGTTCGCCGCATTGTCGCGCCAATAGGGCGTGTCAGTGCGGCGGTTCAGCCGGTAATGGCCAACGATATAGTCGCGAATGCCTTCATAGCGGTCGGTAATCTCACTATTAAATCGGTCGCGCTCGCCGGTTTCGTAACGCTTGATAAAGCCCTCAACCGTTGCCTGCACAATGTGCAATGCGGTTGCCTCCAATGGCTCAATAAAACCTTGGCTCAATCCCACCGCAAGACAATTGCCGACCCAGCTGCGTTCTATCCGGCCGACCTTCATCTGCAAATGCCGCGCGGCGACGTCGCTGTCTAACAAGCCCAGATGCGCGCGCAATTCTGTCTCGGCTGCATCCTTATCCAGATAGCCGCTGGCATAAACATAACCATTGCCTGTGCGGTTTGTCAGCGGGATATCCCACGCCCAACCCGCTGATAGCGCAGTGGCGCTGGTATGCGGATTGGTACCTGAGGGGTCTGCGGCTGTCGGCATCACCACCGCGCTGTCGTTGAATAAATTATCGGCAAACGGGATAAAGCGTTCCCTCAGCGCCTCTTGCATGATGCTGCCGCGAAAGCCGCTGCAATCGATGAAGACATCGCCTGCAATCCGTTCGCGATCTTTGGTCAGCAAGGCCACTACTTCACCATTTTCCGCAACATCAACTGTGACAACATGCCGCGCCAAATGCTCCACCCCCGAGGACAAAGCATGGTCGCGCAGCACACCGCCGACCAGATGAGCATCGAAATGATAGCCATAGCTGACATCAAAGGGGAAATTCTGTCCTGCGATCGGCCCCAGTCGTTTGGCGCTCAGCAACGCGGGCAGGAAAAACCGGTCAGGATGCGCCCACACGTCGCGGCCGGTACGCCGTGCGCGCGTATTATAGGTAAAGCTGTCAAAACTGCGCGAGTCCAAATCGGTCGCAAAGGGATGAAAATAGCTTTCAAAGCCAGGCCTATCCGACCAGCCTTTAAAGGTGATCCCGTTTTTATAAGTTGCGTTACAGCGCGGCATCCAGTCCGCCTCGACCAACCCTAGATCGCGGAAAAAAGCGCGCAACTGCGGCGTCGAGCCCTCGCCCACGCCGATGATACCAACGTCCGGCGATTCGACCAAAATCACTTTCGTGCCACCCTGCCCCCACGCCTTTGCCAGCAGATTGGCCGCTATCCAGCCTGCGGTGCCGCCGCCTAGGATGACAATCCGGGCTGGCGGCTGCTGGTTCATTTGGCAGGCACGATCCGGATCGCAAAGCCGCCACCCGGTGCGATGCGCATATCCAGACTGTCGGCGCTGGTCAGATCTTTCTTTTCAATGACGATCGAGTGGCGCTTTTCGGTGCGATAATCGGCATCGTCACCATCGCGGTAGATTTCGGCCTTATAGGCCTTACCGGGTGTCAGGAAATCGAGCTTGAACGATACCTTGCGCTCCTGCTCATCGCCCACTGCGCCGATATACCAGCCTTCGCCGCCGCGCTCTTTGCGCGCGATCGTGACGAAGTCGCCAATCTCGCCATTCAATACGCGGCTGTCTTGCCAATCGGTCGGTACGTCGCGGATGAATTTCATCTCATTGGGGTATTTGGCGTAGTTTTCCGGCGTATCAGCGGCCATCTGCACCGGCGAGTAAATCACGACATACAGCGCCAATTGTTTTGCGATGGTCGACAAGATGTCGCTGTCTTCCGATCCTTTCAGGCTAAGAACGCCGGGGGTAAAGTCCATTGACCCTTCGAGCATCCGCGTGAAAACGACATTGGCTTCGTGTTCTGGCGGGTTCTTGCCGCCGACCCACGCATTATATTCCATGCCGCGCATGCCTTCACGCGCGACCCAATTCGGATAGGTTCGGTGCAGGCCGGTGCCTTTGACAGGTTCATGGCTGTCGATGCCGATCTTATACTTGGCCGCTGCCTCAAGCACGCGAAGCTGGTGGTTCACCATCCACTGACCCTGATGCCACTCGCGGAATCTTTTGCCGTCAGCGTCCTCGCGTTCCATCTGCGCAGCGTCAGTAACATAGCCGGTTTTGACGACCATATAATTGTTATCGGCGGCAAATTTGAATGCTTTGTCGAACTGCTTTTCATAATGGCTGGCTGCACCGCCGGTTTCATGATGCCCGATCAAGCGCACGCCTTTTTTCTTGGCATAGGCAACCAGCATTTTGACGTCGAAATCCGCAGTTGGTTGGGCAAAGTCCATGTCATAGCCATTGCCGAACCAGTCGCCGTCCCAGCCGACATTCCAGCCCTCGACCAACAGATGCGGGATTTTGTTGGCGGCGGCAAAGTCGATGTAACGCTTTACGTTTTCGTTAGTCGCGCCATGTTTTGGCCCGCGTGCCCATGACCATTCGCCTTTGATCATGTTCCACCAAACGCCGGCAAATTTGCCCGGTTTGATATAGCTGACATCGCCCAGCTTGTTGGGTTCATTCAGGTTCAGCATCAAATGCGATTGATAGATACCAGCGGCATCGTCCGCGATAATCAACGTGCGCCACGGGGTTTGCCACGCGCCCTTTTTCTGCACCTTGGGTTCCGCAGATCCAGGATGAAGCGCTGCACGCAGCGTATTCCCTTCTGTCCGCGCAACGGCCATGCCAGAATAATCGACCAAAGCCGCTTCATGCAGCGCGACATGCGTGCCGTCGGCCATTTTCATCGTCAGTGGTGTATCGGCATTCGAGACTGCTGATAACGCCGTTTTGTTATACAGATACTCCTCGCGGTTCCACAGGAACGCAGGCTTCCACCACGCCGTCGCATCGCTGGCAAAGGCAAACTCAGTCAGCTCGTCAGCGATATTGGTTTGCGCCATATTCGGCTGTTCTGGGAACTCGTACCGAAAGCCGACACCGTCATTAAAAATGCGGAACGTGACGGTAAAGACGCGGGCAAGCGCAGTGGTTTCTTTCAGATGCACTTTCAGTTCGCGATGCTGATTGCGAATGGTCGTCCATTCGCCCCATGGCTGTGTCCAGCTTTCGTCAAAATCCTTGACCTCTTGCCCCGTCACCGACAGACGGCGGTCGATTTTGGCGACATCGGTGAACAGAAAGCCCAGCTTTGACGGTGCAAGTATTGGCTTGCCATTGCGGCTGACATTATAGGCAACGCGCCCGTCACCATCGATGCTCAACTCGACTTTGACATTGCCATCGGGCGAGGTCGCCGTTGCGACGGGTTCAGCAAAAGCGGGGTGCGCCATCACGATCAGGCTGGCCGCTGCCGCAGCGCGGACTATCTTATTGGGCATCAACTCTCTCCTCTAGGCAATTTCAGGCAATCCGTTGTGCAATTAGGGCACCATAGGCGGGCAATTCCCAACCCGTAGCGCCATTGACGCTTTCGATCACGCGCCAGCGGTCGGGTTGAGCGGGTGCCCAATGCACAGCGTTTTTCGAAAAATTATAAGCGCATACCAGATGCTGGTTCGCACTGCTGCGCTCGAACACCAGCAGCGTGTCACTCGCCTCAATGATCCGCAACGCGCCGGTCAGCAGCGCGTCATTGGCACTGCGCAGAGCAATCAGGCGGCGGGTCAAGTGCAACAGCGAAGCGGGGTCAGCTTCTTGCCGGTCCACCGCACGCGCGGCATTGTCATCACCAATCGGCAGCCATGGCGCGCCGCTGCTGAAACCACCAAATTCGTCCTGTGCCAACCAAGGCATCGGCGTGCGCGTGCCATCACGACTGAGCGTCAGCGGCCAATTGGCAATGGCTTCGGGGTCTTGCAATTTGTCAAAGGGGATATCGACCTGCGTCAGGCCCAGCTCCTCGCCTTGCCACAATATGACATTGCCGCGCAGTGCCACGAACAACAGCATCACCATCCGCACATAAGCATCGCGCGCATCGGCTGGAGCCCAGCGACTGACCCAACGCGGTGCATCGTGGTTAGATAGCGCCCAACTTGGCCAGCCGATTTCGGCTTCGTCGGGCCAATTCTCCAACGCCTGTTTCACCAGCAAAGGCGTCAGTTTTTCGGCATACAAAAAGTCAAAACCATAGGCGCTATTGAAATGCGTTTCCCCAGCGGTGAAGGCTTTCATCTCTCCATCCGGATCAGGTCCGCCAACCTCTGCCACCGAAAAGCGAGCGTCATATTTGTCGGTCAATGCACGGAAACGTTCGATGAACAGCGGGATATCCGGATGCGACTGATTGTGCAGCTTAATCTGAAAATCAAACGGGCGCGTGCGCGGGCCATTACCCGCCGGTGCAGGCGGATTATCGCGTAGCAATGGATCGTGCATGGCAAAGTTGATGGCATCGACGCGGAAACCGTCAACGCCCCTGTCCAGCCAAAAACGCGCCGCATCCAGCACCGCATCCTGCACAGCGCGATTATGCATATTCAGCTGTGGCTGTTCCTTCAGGAAATTATGCATATAATATTGCTGCCGCCGCGCATCCCATGTCCATGCGGCGCCATGAAACACCGACGCCCAATTATTGGGGGGCGATCCATCGGCCTTGGGATCTGCCCAGACATACCAGTCTGCTTTGGCGTTATCGCGGTTCGCCCTGCTTTCGGCAAACCAGGCATGTTGGTCGGACGTGTGTGAGAAGACCAGATCGGCCATCACCCGCAGGCCCAGCTGATGCGCCTTTGCGACTAAGACATCGAAATCGGCTAATGTTCCAAAAATCGGATCGACATCGCAGTAATCGGCGACGTCATAGCCAAAATCTTTCATCGGCGAGGTGAAAAAAGGCGAAATCCATATGGCGTCGACGCCCAGCGAGGCGACATAATCCAGCTTTGACGTAATGCCGTTCAGATCGCCAATACCGTCGCCGTTGGAATCGCAGAAACTGCGAGGATAGACTTGATAGATCGTGGCCCCGCGCCACCATTGGCGGCCGGTTTCTGTTTCGGGAAGCAGTTTTCTATTATCGGTCATTTAACGCGGCAAACCATATATTCGAGTGGCGGCAAAGTGATGGCAACGGCGCCGGGGGCCGCCGGCGTTGTCGGACAATTGCCACGCATTGACGACAACGCTGTGGCACGCGGATCGACTTCTACATTGGCCGTAAGCGGCGCGTTTGATGTGTTGGCGATGATCAGCACTTCTTCGCCGCTGGCTTCCTCAATCCGGCTGAACGCAAACAGGCCAGGCTTATCGCTGTAGTTGCGAACGGTCGTCTTCCCCCGACGCAATGCGAGTGAAGCTGTGCGCATTTTAGAAAGTTCGGCAACAGCGCGATATATCGGATGGTCCTGACCGAAATTGTCTCGCGCATGCGTCGCGTCGGTGCCCACCAGGTCATTGTCGAGATACAGTTTCACCTTGGACGCAAACAAAGTCTCGCGCGCGCCCTGATCGCCGCCGTCGCCGGCAAAGCCCTGCTCATCGCCCGAATAGACCGTCGGGACACCCCGCATCGTGAACATCAACGCATGGCCCAGTAATACGCGCTTTAGGATTTCGGCATCATCGGCGTTGGGGTTTGCCAACCGCATATCACGGGAAAAGCGGCCACCATCATGGTTGCCAAGGAACGTCGGCAACCGCCGCCCCTGCTTGGCGCTTTCGGCGTACAGATTGTCAGCCTCGATCAACTGCTGAAAAATCTCGCTCCCTTGTTTTCCGCCAACGGCCTCGATTGCAGCCCGGCGAAAGGCGAAATCGAGAACAGCAGGAAAGCCTGCGATGCGCGTGTGTAAGGCCTGCTCATGAACGTTATGCCCTTCATTCGCCACCTCGCCAAAGATATGGAAATTGGTAATGCCCTTTGCTTTTGCACGTTCCAGCATCGCTGGCGCAAACTTGGCCCAAAATTCGGGGTTGACATGCTTGGCAGTATCAACGCGAAACCCGTCAACGCCAAACCGATCAATCCAGTCGCCATAAATTTCGATAAACCCATCCACAACCCGTGGGTTTTCGGTATACAGATCGTCGAGACCAACAAAGTCGCCCATCGTCGAATTTTCACCACGAAAAGTCGTGTCGCCCCGATTATGATACCAGCGGACATCGTTGAGCCACGCCGGAACTTTTACCTTCTTTTCGGTATCCGCCACGACCGGCGTGTAAGCGTATGTGAACTCTGTTAATTTGGCGAAATTGTCCGGTGTTTGCACGCTGTCGCCCGCAAAGCCTTGATTAATCGCTGCGCCATCGGCGGCACGGCGCGAATAAGGGTAATCAGCGCGACTGCGATAGCTGCAAGAGCTATTCGGGCATTCTTTGTAACTGATAACGTCAGCACTATGGTTAGTGATGATGTCCATATAGACTTTCATCCCGCGCCCGTGCGCTGCATCAACGAAATTTTTGAACTCTGCATTCGTACCAAAATGGGGATCGATGCTGGTGAAGTCAGTCACCCAATAGCCGTGATAGCCCGCGCTTTCCTGACCCACCCCGCCCTGCACGGCTTTGTTCTTAAACACCGGCGCAAACCAGATTGCGGTCACGCCCATCCCCTGAATGTAATCCAGTTTCTGTGTCAGACCTTTTAGGTCACCGCCCTGATAAAACCCTTTATGCGTCGGATCAAAGCCATGCTTCATCCGGTCACCTTTGATACCGCCAGTGTCGTTTTTAGGATCGCCGTTAGCGAAGCGGTCGGGCAGAACGAAGTAGATAACTTCGTCCTCGGGGAGGCGTTCGCGATAGGATTGGGCGACAATAGGGGCGGACAGGCAGGCCGCTAGAGTAAGTGACAAAAGAAATTTCTTCAGCATCAATGCACTCCTACTGCGCAATGGCGGGCGATAAAGTCTGCGTGGGTCGGCAAATACTGCACCTTGCTGCGACAGGCGGTGGCCAGGCTTTTCAAAAACGGCCCTATGTCCTCGCCGGGAACATTGTCGGCTAGCGGCGACCAGCCTGTCGGCAGGATGCCTTGGCCGATCATCACCTGCCCCCAGCTATCGTCGAGAAAAAGTTCATCTGCCTCGCGGATAAAAAGCCCCGCCTCACGAAATAGCTCAATCTTCTCAATCAACGTAGGCGGGACATCCATGTTGCGGCAATGGTCCCAAAATGGTTCACCGGTGCGATCATTTGCGACATAGTGCAGGACCAAAAAATCGCGAACGCGCTGCCACTCGATTTCTGACAGCCGATTGAACGACGAACGAGACGTATCGGAACTCTGCAAATCACGGGGCAAAAGGTTCAGCAACCGTGCGATGCCCGATTGAACCAGATGAATACTTGTCGATTCAAGTGGCTCCATAAACCCCGCTGCAAGGCCCAGCGCGATGCAGTTGTGCGACCAGAATGTTTTGCGGTGGCCGGTTGTAAAATGGATTGGGCGAGGATCAGCTGAGGCCTCACCTTCCAAGTTCGCCAGTAGCAAAGAACTTGCTTCATCTTGCGACATGAATGACGAACAGAAAACATGGCCATTGCCTGTGCGATGCTGCAGCGGAATGCGCCATTGCCAACCTGCGGGATGTGCCAGCGATTGGGTAAAGGGCCGAAACTTGTCGCCCGATGTACTCGGAGCCGCAAGCGCGGTATCGCAGGGCAACCAGTGGCTCCAGTCGACGAATGGAACTTCAAGCGCACCGCCGAGCAAAAGGCTTCGAAAGCCAGTGCAGTCGATGAAAAATGTGCCTGCAATCGTCCGTTCGCCTTCGAGGCGTAGGGCGCTAATATCGCCCGAAGTCGCGTCGCGATCGACGGCTTCGATCCGTCCTTCGATCCGCGTTACGCCGCGGTTCTCGGCATATTCACGCAACATGCCTGCAAGCAAGGTCGCATCGAGATGATAGGCATAAGCAAGTTCAGGGATCGCTGCGCCTTGCCCGTCGCTCAACGCAAAGCGGCCCTGTCGCGCGGCTTCGACGTTGTAACTGTAATCGCCATAATCCGCCGCTACACCTAACTCTTTCCCACGCAACCACAATTGCCGGAACTGGATCAACCCAACCCCGCGTCCGACCGCACCAAAACTGTGGATATAACTTTCACCTTTGCGCAGCCAGTCGACGAATTCGATGCCTAGTTTGAAACTAGCGTTGGTGCGTCGCAAGAATTCGCGTTGATCGATTCCCAATCCGATCAATAGATTGTGAATTTGCGGGATCGTTGCCTCGCCAACCCCGACCGTTCCGATTTCGTCGGATTCAACCAGCGTTATCGAAGCACAATCGCCGAGAAAACGGGCAAGTGTCGCAGCGGCAATCCAGCCGGCGGTACCGCCACCAGCGATAACGAACTCGAGACGAGGCACTTCGCTCATAGTAGCATTCCTGAAAAGGGGACGGTTCCGCCGACCAAGCCGACGGAACCGTTTATGCTATTAGAACTTGTAGGTGAAGCCCGCGAGGAAACGGCGACCATAGGTTTGATATTTCAACCACGCATCATCTACGCCGGCGCCGTTGATTTCTGCCAGAGTAGCCTGCCGTTCATCGGTCAGATTCTGACCCTGAAGATAGAGCGACAAACCACTTAGTGCCGAACCTTCCTGGAAGTCATAACCGATTTGGGCGTCGTAAACAGTTTCGGTCAGCACGGCTTGACGATCAAGTCCGCCGCTGAACAATGCGAAATCACCCAGGAAGCCGGAACGATAACGCATCGAACCACGAGCATTGAAGCCCGCTTTTTCGAAGAATGCTGTCAGACTGCCAACCCATTTGGAGTAACCCGGGATGGTGCTCGCTCGCCCATTGGCATCAAATGCTTTGGTCTCAGTGTAGCCCAGGCCTCCGGTAATCCCGAAGCCGCTAAGCGCCGAACTGAACACTTCGAATGGCAATGTGCCCGCCAACTCTCCACCCATGATCCAGCCGCCCTTGGTGTTAACCGGACCGCTAAATATTCCGATTGGCGACGAAGGAACAAGTCCTGCAGGACGCGGGAAGCGCGAATAATCAAAGTTGGTGACGTTCGCAGATGGATCGATGTATTTATCGAGGTGCTTATAATAAAGCTGGAGCGCGATATAGCCCTTGTTGCCGAAGTATTTCTCAACGCTGAGGTCAAGCGCCGACGCCATATAGGGACGCAAGGTCGGGTTGCCGCCGCCGCCGGTGTAAATCGGCGGAGTAAAAGCAATGTTGGCTCCAAAGCCAACGATGTTGTTCATCTGCGGCAAGCGCGGACGCATCATTTGCTTGGAGGCAGCAAAACGCACCACCACATCTTCCGGGGCACGGAAGTTTAGGTTGAGGCTGGGCAAATACATCCAATAGCTATCGGTGACAGTCGGATTGACCGCGCCCTTTGATGTGACATCAGTATGAATCGCCTGAATACCAATATTACCGGTCAGGCCCGTGCTGCCAAGTTCAGCATCAAACGATGCCATGGCATAGGGCGTCCACACGTCTTCGCTGATGTTGTAGGCCTGCGAAGCACCAAATGTGTTCGGGACGCTAAGGAGCACGCCAGCCGGAACCAAAGCCCGAGGATCGTAGGACAGGATGGGCCCGAAACCTCGGGAAAGGTTAACCGGCGTAAGCCGCAGATTGTTAGGAATGACCGCCCCATTGACTCCGGCAGGAGGTGTTAGAGTCGCTTCGTCCTGAGTCAGATTCTTCGTGCGGTATGTATGGTCGACGCCAATTTTAATCGACTTGATGAAGCCGCCTACATCGATGTCTTTTTCAATCTCCGCGCGGATCGCCTTCAAGTCATCCTTGCTCTTGCGAATTTTGTCATAGCCGGCTTGGTTGGTTGCACCCGACCAGCCCTGAACGTCGGTTAGCACAAGCGCGGGGCTGTTGCCGTTGAAGTTGCTTGTGAACAGCAGCGCGTTGTCGGCTGTAACCGCATAGCCAAAGGTTCCGCCCCAGCTTGAAACCGGACCAACCGAAGTGTCGAGGTTCCGCCCGAGACCCGCGATCGTTTCAAGTCGATCCTGCCACCGATCGGTGCGCGACCAGCTGACGTCGAGCAACGCACGCGTGCCGTTGTCATTGTCCCAAGCCAGGTTGCCGCCGAACGAATAAGTATCGTTTTTGTTATCGGTCGCATAATTTTCGATAATCGGACGGCCAGTCCATGTCGCTGCTTGAACCAGTCCTATCGGAACTGCTCCGCCGCCAATGTTAAAGGTTGTGACTGTGCCCGGAGTGAAACCCGTAACGGTCGATCCGCAGCACAGGATCGGCATTTCAAAGCCTTTTTGATCAAGCTTTTCATCGAAATGCGAATAGAAGCCGTCGACAGTCAAAGTCAGCTGCTCGCCAAACTCGGCCTGGAACGTGCCATTAACGCCAAGACGTTTCAGCTGCGACGATTCTTCCCAAGTTTTGACACCGCTGATACCATACTGGTTCGTGCCATAGCCACCATAACCCCAAGCATTCCAGTCATGCGTCTGATAAGGCTCATCCGAATATGCCACTGAAAGGGCGATACCCATTGTGTCATCGGCAAACTGGTCAACATAGGCGCCGTAAACCCGGTAACCCTTGTCCTTACTAGTTGGGATCACTTTCTGGTCAACATAAGTGCCACGCGCACCGACAGCGATGACGCGCTTGCCTACTTCGAGCGGACGGATGGTGCGCAGATTGATCGATCCGACGAGACCGCCTGCGGTGTGGTTTGCCTGCGACGTCTTATAGACATCGACGCCAGCCAGAATTTCCGACGGGAATTGGTCAAACTCGACCGCTCGGCTGTCATTGGTGGTGGTTTGTTCACGACCATTCAGAGTGGTTGATGAGAAATCCGGGCCAAATCCGCGGATGGAGATGATGTTGGCTCGGCCGTTGCTGCGCTGCGCAGCAAGGCCAGGAAGGCGTGCGATCGATTCGCCGATGCTGTTGTCTGGCAGCTTGCCGATATCTTCTGCATTCACTGATTCGACAATTGTTTCGGTCTTCTTTTTGTTTGCAGTCGCGCTCTCTAATGCAGCGCGGAAACCCGTTACGACGATTGCCTCGCCTTCTTCTTCGTCAGCCGGAGCCTCTGCGTCCTGCGCAAAAACAGGGGCGGCGACAAAAAGTGCGACGCCCAGTGCAAGTGCGCTGACCGATGCACGGGATATAAGTGTAGTATTGGTTACCTTCATGACATGCTCCCCAGTCATAATATCGGGACGTTACCCGGACCACGTTAATACGCGTTTTGCGAACCGTCCCCTGATTGAGGACCATTTCAATCACAGTGCATAACCAGTTGTGCATGGAGCGCACAGAAACCCACATACGTATTCAGCCATTCATGCACCGCGTGTTGCACGAATGTGACACTGGGAGTAGTGAGCGGGTCGGAAGAGGAGCCCAAATGTCGCGAAAGCCGACATCATTCGACATCGCCCAGCTGGCAGGAGTCTCCCAGCCAACGGTATCACGCGCGTTAAGCGGAAGCACCACAGTATCAGAGCACACGCGCAAACGCATCGAAGCGATTGCGCAGCAGTTGAACTACACCGTCGACAAAAACGCTTCCAGCTTGCGAAAGCGCGAGACGAACACGCTGGCATTGTTATTCTATGAAGATCCGACACCGGACGAGACTGGCATCAATCCGTTTTTCCTCTCTATGCTCGGGTCGGTGGTCCGCACCTGTTCGTTGCGCCACTATGATCTGTTAATTTCGATGCAGCATATGACGTCGAACTGGCACGTAGAATTTGAAGAAAGCCGCAAGGCGGATGGCATCATCTTGCTGGGCCATGGCGATTTTGAACCGTATCGCGCAAAGCTCGACCAGTTGATAGACCAAGGGACACACTTCGTCCGCTGGGGGCATGTCAACGAACGCAGTCTTGGCACCGTGATCGGCTGCGACAATTTTCGCGGCGGATATGATGCTACGCAGCATCTGATTGCGCATGGACGGCGGCGCATTGCTTTCCTTGGTCATGCCAACGAGCATTATCCCGAATTTTTCGATCGCTATCGCGGATATTGCGAGGCGCAACGCAGTGCAGGTGTTAAAGTGGCGGCTGCACGGCAGGCTGATGCGATCATCACCGAACAATCGGGCCATGACGCGGTGAACGCTCTGATCGCGAGCGGAGTGAAATTCGATGCTATTTTTGCAGCGAGCGACATGATCGCTATCGGCGCGATGCGGGCATTATCGGAACACGGGCTGGATGTGCCGCATGATATTGCGATTGTCGGCTTTGATGACCTGCCTGCCGCCAGCATGACGCACCCGCCGTTGACAACGGTGCAGCAGGATTTTCGGCGGGCGGGCGAGATGCTGGTTGACGCGCTGATCCGGCAAATCAAGAATGAAGACGTTAGCACCACGGCTTTGCCTGCAAAGCTGATTGTGCGCAAAAGCTGCGGCGCGCACTAGCCGGCGCATCCCACATTCGTATTCATGCTCGGTGCGATTGCCCGCACGGTGCTTCTCTGCCACTCTTTCCAAAAATAGCGTCTGGGGAGAGGCAATCATGGATAAACCGCGGCAGAGTTTCGGCAGCCTGATCAATATCAGCTTTGGCTTTCTGGGCATCCAGATGGGCTTTGCGCTGCAAAACGGCAACATGTCGCGCATCTTTCAGGCACTGGGCGCTAGCCTCGACGATTTGCCCGCTTTATGGGTTGCAGCACCGCTTACTGGCCTTCTCGTTCAGCCCTTAATCGGGCATTTTAGCGACCGGACTTGGCTGGGACGCCTTGGGCGGCGCCGACCCTATTTCCTTGCCGGTGCGTTGCTTGCCGCGATGTCATTATTCATCATGCCACTGGCCCATATATTGCTGTTTGCCGCCATCATGCTGTGGGTTCTCGACGCGTCGATCAACATATCGATGGAGCCATTCCGCGCCTTTGTTGGCGATATGCTGAACAAGGATCAACACACCAGCGGCTATGCTGTGCAGACGGCGTTGATCGGTGTTGGCGCGGTTGCGGGATCATTATTGCCCGATTTGTTCAACCATCTGAATGTTTCCAACACCGCGCCTGCAGGCACCATTCCCGATACGGTGCGCTATAGTTTTTGGGTTGGCGGTGCAGCAATGCTTTTGGCCGTCAGTTGGACTGTGTTCACGACGAAAGAATACAGCCCCGCCGAGATGGCCGCCTTTGACGGCGAGGCCGACCATAATAACACCAGCACATTGCGTGCATTGGCAGCGTGCGGCAGCGGTCCATCGCTGATCTGGATTGCCGCAGGGGCTATCGTGGCGGTTTTGGTTGCGCCGCTTGGCCTTGAAAAAGAGGTCTATCTACTCGCTGCGTTATTGGTAGGCTATGGCATCGCCAGCCTGATCGCGATCAACCTCGCCAAATCAGGGCGCGAAGACAATGTGCTGTCACACATCGTCGGTGACTTTTCGGGTATGCCGCTAGTGATGAAGCGACTGGCATTGGCCCAGTTTTTCAGCTGGTCGGCTCTGTTTATCATGTGGATTTATACGACGCCGGTCGTCACTCAGTATGCCTTTGGGACCACCGACGTCGCGAGCGTCGCTTATGGCGAAGGCGCAAACTGGGTTGGGCGTTTGTTCGCAATCCAAAATGGCGTTGCCGCGATCGGCGCATTGCTCGTCCTGCCTTGGCTGGCGAAACGAATTGGCAAAGTCAGAACGCATATGACGTGCTTGCTTGCTGGCTCGGTGGGCTTTGCCAGCTTTTTGTTTATCCGCGACCCTAACATGCTGATCCTGTCAGAAATCGGACTGGGTCTTGCCTGGGCCTCAATCCTGGCCATGCCCTACGCAATTCTGGCCAGTGCATTGCCGCAGCAAAAGCTGGGCACTTATATGGGGCTGTTCAACGTCTTCATCGTGGTACCGCAATTGCTGGTGGCGACGGTAATGGGCAGCATATTGAAAGCCTATTTTCCAACCGAACCGATTTGGACCATGGCCTTTGCGGCAGTGGTTATGGGGTTGGCGGCACTGGCGATGTTGCGGGTTCCTCAATTGGCATGAACAGTAGTTGATATCGAAGCGCAGCTAATAGATCCATAGATATTCAATCCCGCCTAAGCGATTCGTCTAGATACAGCCGCCGATGCGGATGATATCGCGTTATCCATGTTGACAGGGGTATATTCGTGATAGAGCGATCAAGCGCAATTTTGGCAGGGGAAGCTACGCGCTTTGCGGGCCGCGCGTTTACGCCGTTTGAGGCGACGCGGAGCCTATTTCCGTCGCAGAGCTCAATCGGTGCGATTGCGGCTGCCGCGCTTGCTTCGCCTCTGCAGGAAATCGCCGCTTACGCACGAGCAGAGCCGCCTGCGGCGTTGTCGCCGACCGCAGTGCAGTTCGCAGCGGCGCAGGCCGGAGCAGCTCAAAGCATTAGCGCGCCGCAAGCACGCGAGCTGGCATTGCTGTCGGCCGATGTTTACGCCGATGCGCCCAACCCGCCTGCTGGATACCGCGTTGCGACAGAGGGCGATCTGGGCAAGCTAGGCCTGAAGCCGCAGGATTTGACATCCACGCAAAGCCCGTTTCGCGCGCGGGTTTACGTAAAAGGCGCTGGCGCCGATGCCCAATATGTGGTCGCTTTTCGGGGTAGCGGCAGCGGCGGGGATTGGACCGCCAATGCGCAACAGGCCCTGGGTCGGCCATCGGATCATTACCGCCGCGCGCTGTATATCGGATCACGGTTGGCGCAGACGCCGAGTGCCAATGTCACAATCACCGGCCACTCACTGGGCGGTGGCCTTGCCTCTGCGGCTGCGATTGCCTCGGGGCGGCCCGCCACGACCTTTAACGCCGCCGGTTTAAGCGACGCGACCATTCGGGATGCGCGCGCAATCCATCGCAATTCGGGCGCAACGACGTCCGATTCGGTTCGTGCGTTTTATGTGCGCGGCGACATATTATCAGCCCTTCAGGATGGCGGCGACCGTGCGATTGGCGGCCTGTTCGGCGGGCTACTCGGTGCCGCAGTTGCCGACGCGCCAGAGGCCTATGGCAACCGGATTGGGATGAACGCTGTCAGGCCAGAGGGGCTGCGCTGGTATCAGGATAATCCCGTCGCACGTCACGGCATGGACTGGGTCTTGGCCAGCTTGCCGCGATAGTCTCGGTCTGGCGTAAAACGCTTGCGGTATGCGATACGCCGCCGCACAAATGCGTTGCTGGTAAAGCAAAAGGCAGGCAATGATAAAAACATGGCTATTCGCGTTGTTTTCTCTTTCGATGCTCCACGGCTGTGCGATGGCTGAACCTTCCTGCTTTTCCAAACGGTCCTCAGTCGTCCTGCCGGATAAGCGCGCCGTGCTTGCCAATCTTTCGACCGGCGAGGCGGGGCGTCAATTGGTCGAGGCAATCTGGGCAGGCGAGCTTGACCGCGCCGAGATGCTATTGCGCAATGATCTTCGACTGCTGACCAGTCAGGTGCGTTTTGATCCTGTGATGCAATCGGCACCCACTGGCCAATATGGCGATCTGCTGTCGTTTGCTGTTGCCCGCTGCGACATCGACATGCTCGCGATGTTGCTGGAAAATGGCATGCCGCCGGATGGCGTACAGCGGGGCGAGGCATTGATATTGGCGTTGTTATCCGATGCCCCGGATATGGCCGATTTGCTGCTTCGTGCAGGCGCAAGCCCCGATCCGCAAAAACAGGGCGGCAAGAATGTCGTTTATGAAATTTCCGCCTTCGGTGCTGACGGCGCGATCCAGACAATGATCCGGCATCGTCTGGATACGCAATGGGTGGACCAATTTGGCAATGACCATCTGGATACGGCTTTGTCGATGGAGCAATACCCGATTGCTGAGCATCTGGTGCGCGCAGGGGCCAAGCTGTGGCGGATCAACGCTGCCGGGACGTTGTCGGCATGGACACTAAACAAGCCGCCGATATTACAAAATGATCGTGAAAGCCTGGCGGCGCGTGACCGGTTACTGGTTGAAGCCCGCAAAAACGCGCCCATCTGGCCACCGCCCGAGCCGGTCAAAGTGCGCCAGCTGGTGTTCTCGGGCGATTGGGGACGGCAAGGACAGTATAATGGCCCCGTCACGATCAGTCCCGAAGCTCGCAGCGATATTGAAACGCGCTTTGCGGCAGAACGGCCCTAGGCCCCGACCATAGGCCAATGCTTAACGCGCCGGGATCAGCATTGGTTCGCGCTGCACCGCATTAACCCATAGCCGGTCGAATTCGTTTTCCGAAATCGGCAGCCGCACCAGCGGGCCAGAGGACAACGCGGCGCTGTTACAACCCGTAGGTGCAACGGGATCGGTATTTCCTAGATCGGCGGAAGCATTTCTTTTCTTTGATTTTTTTGGCTTTACCTTCTTCGGCTTAGCGGCTGTTCCGACAGTGAATTCGGCGCCAGACACCCAAGCCAAGAATGCTGGGGCGGGCGCCTGAGCCTTTGTTTTCTTCTGCTTCTTACCTTTTGATTTTTTTACGGTCTTTGGCAGGCTGGCAAAACTCGCCACGCATTGCGCGCCATCAGAATGGGGAACAACGCCGCGCGCTTGCAAAGCCTGATCATCATCGAAATAGGCCATCAGTACAGGTACCGATCCATCGACGAGTAAGGGAGACAGCGCTGCCAGACGAGCATCGTTTGCCACCATCTGCGCCAAGGGAGCCTTTGTGCTGACATACAGTGCACGCGCGCCGGGTTCGAGCGGACGGGTACTGACGAGCCGGCCAACAAGCACGGCGCGCCGTTTTTCCATTGCCACGGTAATGCAGGGGAATGCCTTTTCTTCATCTTTTAACGCGCAGCGGCGCAGTGTTTTCAGGTATTTGTCATGCTCTTTGCTGGCTGCGGTCACCGTGATTTGAGAGGTCTGAACGGCCGCAGCCGTGGCGGCTGGCCGTTCGGCGGCGTACAGCCTTTCGATGTCATCGCGGGAGGCGCGCAAATTTCCGCGTCCTGCCTGACACAAAAGCTGCGCCAACGGCTCTGGCGGATTGTTGCATTCGGTGTCGGTTACCGCCGCACTGTCACGAAGTGCCGTTGCGGTTATCCGAAATGCGTCGGGCGCCAATGCGATGCTTTTTTGCTGAGCGCGAACAATGACGGGGCCGCGGATATCGGCCAAGACAAATTGCGTCAGCTGGTCAAACGCGATTTCGGTGTTGGCAAGAATGGCATCGTCGACCCGTGCATCCCAGATGGAGAAAGTCGACAGCAAAGCACCACTTAGGTTGGCGCCGCGTAACGAAATTTGTTTGCGGTCAAACGGACAACCGTCGGCAGCCGTTGTGCCGCAAACGAACCGGAACCCGATCATCGTCGCATTATCCAGTTTCAGATTGGCGATCGAGGGATCCCATCCGCCATCCAGCTGGCCATAAGAAAGTTGCGTACCCGTGGCGTCGACATTGGCAAGAACGGTATTGCGAAATAACACATAGGGCATTTGCACCCGGTCAAATGTGCTGCCCGTCAAATCGGCATCAATAAAGCCAATGCCTTGCGCGCGGGTTTTCACCCAGCGGGTGTTCAGCAATTTCGTTCCGATGAAACAGATATTGCTGAAATTATCATCATCGAATTTCATGCCGGAAAAATTCCCGCCCTGAATGATCAGCGTTCGCCCGTCCTTGGCCTTAGCGCGCAAGGACCGGATCGCTTTGACATTTTCCAACTGTGTGCCGTCAATGACATTCGGTTGTGCCGTTGGATTTTGCAGTGTGCCAGCGGCGTAAATACAATGGTTTGTAACTGCAACAGCCGCTGGCGCTGTATCTGCATTTTGCGCGGCAAAGGCCGGCGACGCGAACAGCAGGCCGAGGCCTAAAATCGAAAGTTTCAAACGGCTAAGCATGGCGAGAGAATCATTCCTTGCGACCAGTGATTCTGGCACTGAACTATGCGCGTATTTACGCAGGTTGCAACGGGGTGCGTTAGGTAAAATTCGGATTTTCCTTAGAAAACTGGCGCTGTGCCATCGTTGGACGGTCGAATTTCATCTAAACATTTTGTGGAGAGCGCAACCTTGACGTTTTTGTTACAAAGCATGGCAACAGCATCCGCCTGGGGAATTATCCAGCGAGGCGCGATCAGGACAGGGCAATGACGAATATTTCGATTGGCAACATTGGAGCAACAACGTCCGTTGGCGGCGTCGGTAGCAGCGGTGGGCAAACCACAGGCGCACTTGCAGGGGCGATGATGACAACACTCGCCAGCAAAGTAGCGCAGAATATCGGCAACGCATTTAATCTGCCGGGAACAGGTACAAGTCCGTGGCAAGGCAATGGCAACGATCCGTATGAAATCGCCGAAATGGTCGATAGCTTGAAGGGTGAGGTGCAGGGAAGCCCTGCCGAAGCCGGTGATCTCTCGCGGGCGCTGCATGCCTTTGTGCAGGAAAGTGCGGCGCTTTTTGCTGCCCGCCCAGAAAGCGCATCGCTGCAAGTGGTGCAAAGTGCTGTTGCGCAAATGTCCGACAGCGGCGGCGCACCAACGCTTGCCGAGCTAACACAGAAAATTGATGGGGCAACGTACGTGATCGGCGCAGGCGCGCGATGATTTCGTCGGTTTCAGCGCGGCCTGCGGATTTCTTGCCGCCGGAGTTGCCTGTGGATGCAAGCATCACTGTCACCAGCGTGAATGCGCTCGCGCCTGTCGGCACAGGCACTGCCATGCTGCCGCAGAATGCCGATATGGAATTCATGAGCCCCGGCACAGCCGACAGTTTTGCAATTCGGCGAATATCACTTGGCAGCGCGCAAGTGGAACTAGGCGAAGGTTATAGCCTATTCGTCAACGATCTCGACCGACAGCTGGTGCTGGAAAATACGGCGATCAGCAGCCGAACGGTGATCTTTGGCGACGCGCGGATTGAGACTGCATCGGGTGAGGCGCTGCAATTCTGGGGCACAACGACGTTTGCCTTTGGAACCGATGGAAAGATCACGCTGGAAACGGCGGAGGCCGCGGATCAGGCTGGCAGCTTTCTGTTGGAGCGGATTGCCGTGTCCAACGGCCCGCGCGCCGTTGTGATAACTGGCGTCGCCGATGAAGCCGTCGATACGCTGACGTTCCAGCACAATAATGGCTACGAGCTGGATTCCGATACCCGCGACGGCTTTGTGCTGGAACAGGCGGACGATGGCGCAGGCTGGGTGACGGAATATGGCGATGCCGTTACGCAGGCCGTACTTGATGAAACAGCGGTCGGTGGTGCCTTTGGCCCCGGCAGTAGCATGTTTAGCTTAAGTGAGGTTTCGACCCTGATCTCAAGTTTCCTGTCGTCGATAGGGACCGCATTTTCCGGCAATTCGATCCCCAACAGGTTGGTTCAAGAATCGAATCACGACAATAATCGGCAGTCAAGTGACAGAAAAAGCATTGAGCGACACTCGATTGAAAAGCTGATCTTTGAACAATCGTTTCAACGCCATTTGAACCTGCATCGCGACGCCAGCGTCGCGCAGCTCTAGCGCTTAGGGTTACGGCTCTCGACTCTTTGGCCGGTTTCTCCGTTGCTTGCGCTGACTAGGCCAAGCCGCAGATTGCGATCCTTTAGCTTTTCAAACAACCGCTGTTGCAGTTGCTGGATCGCCGCCGGTGGCAGCACGGCATTGGCGAGCAGCTGTACTGTCAGCCGCCCGCCCGCATCCTGCCCCAGCACAGCGCCGTTTATGGTCGCATTGCCTGCGGGCAGTTGTAGATGATATTGGGCATTGCCGCCTTGCACGACGAGCTCCTGAATGGCTGCTGCAATGCGGTTCAAATGTTCGGGAGGCAGTTCGGGCGCGGCCTGCGCCATCGCGGCCACCTTTCCCGCACGCGTCGCTGCAAATCCGCCGGCGGCAAGCGACGCTTGACCATCTTCCCGCTGATCGCTTTCATCGCCGAATTGTTGTTGCCCAAAAGCGTCTTTTTGATTGTCCAAACGCTGTTTATTACCGGCGGGATCATGCGCCGCTGGATCAGCATCGTCACCTTTGTCTTTGCGGGTAAGCCGGTCAAGTTCGCGTTGAAAGGCGTTACTACGCTGAGCGTCGAAGCCCGCGACCGGGCGCGCAACCGCTGCAGGCGCTGCGGGCGCGCTTGGCCGAGATTGCTGCGTCGGGTTGCTGCTGCTCATGCGAAATGGGCGGCAGGAATGTGCCTGCCGCTCCCCTGCTGATCATCCTCTAGGCGTCGTTCCGTTTCGCGTGACGCGTCTTGCTTTAATCGCCGGGCTGCGCCTTCGACATGATCCTGTCGAACCTGTTGCCGCTGGCAAGCTTTTTGCGCCTGCGCCAAATGCGCCATTGCTTCGTCGCATGAGGCGATTGCATCGTCGCGGGCGATTTGGGCGGTGTCACGCGCGGTATGACAATGACTAAGCCACAAGCGGTGCTGTGCATTCGCCGGATCGCGGCGGAGTTCAAGCTCGGCCAGCGTGACACTCTGCTCCGCATCGATCAGCCTGGCTGCGCGTTGGTCTAGCGCCTGCCGCGCGGTATCCAGCTGTTGCTGCGCCGCTGTGACGGCGGCAAATGCGCGGCGCGTGCGTGCATCGGCGATTGATACCAGCTTACCCATTTGCGTGCGATGCTGGGCGGTGGCCATCAGCTGCCTCCAAAGGCGCGCAGGCGCGCTATGCTGTGGCTCATCGGGCTAATCTCATCACCCGATTGCCGCAGAAAATCGTTTAAGGCACCGCGCAGTTCCAGCGCCTCATCTGCCACGCGGTCACGCCCCGGTTCATAATCACCCATTTGGACGACCAGTTCGATATCCTGTAACTTTTGCAACAGCGCGCGGACGTGCTGCGCCGCTGCTTGCTGCTCGCTGCCTGCAAGCTTGGGGAAAAGCCGCGACAGGCTGTCTAAGATATGGATCGCGGGGAAATGGCCTTGCCCGGCGAGCTGGCGCGAAAGCGTGATATGGCCGTCCAGCAACGATCGGACTTCCTCCCCAATCGGATCGCCTTCTTCTTCCTCTAACAAGGTGGTGTAAATGCCGGTGATCGCGGCGTTGGCGTCGCTGCCGGATCGCTCAAACAATTTCGGCAGCTCGGCAAAAACTGAGGGCGGAAATCCCCGGCGCACCGCTGGTTCGCCCGCCGCCAGCCCGATTTCGCGCAGCGCACGGGCATAACGCGTTACACTGTCCATCAACAGCAGCACATGATTGCCACTATCGCGCAAGCCCTCTGCAATGGCTGTTGCCACTTGCGCGGCACGCACCCGCTCCATCGCCGGACGGTCAGAGGTTGCAACGATGACGATGGATCGGGCGAGACCTTCTGGACCCAGAATATCCTCGACGAATTCGCGCACTTCGCGGCCACGTTCGCCGATCAACGCGATCACCGTAATGTCCGCGCTGGCTTGCCGGGCGAGCAGCCCAAGCAACGTCGATTTGCCGCATCCTGCCGCTGCGAAAATGCCAACGCGCTGGCCGACGCCAAGCGTCAATAACCCGTCGATGGCACGGATGCCGGTTTCCATGGGCTCTTCAACTTGACGGCGCTGCATTGGATTGGGGGAGTTGCCTTGCAGCGGCCTTGTGCGGTTGCGCGGCACTGGGCCAAGTCCGTCAAGCGGTTCAAGCCGGGCATCAAGAACGCGGCCCGCCAGTTCAAACCCATAAGGCACGCTGTCATCGTCAGAACGCAAAATGACATCGCAATCCGCCGACAGGCCTCGCATGTCGCCCAACGGTGTCAGGATCGCATCGTCGCCGTTAAAGCCGACGACCTCGGCCCATAGATTGGCTCCGCTGCGCGGATCGACAAGGCGGCATTGATCGCCGATTTTTGCGCGCACGCCGCACACCCGGATTGAGGTGCCAATAGCGCCGACAATGCGGCCACGCTGTTCCACCAGCGGCGCTTGCCCCAAGGCGCTGACGAGCGAGACTTGAGCGTTCATTTCGCTGTCTCCATCGCGTCATCTTTGACATCCAGACCCCAGCGTTCGCGTAGCATCTGTAGCTGCAGCGACAGACTAGCGATGATCCGGCCTTGTCCGTTCATCACATGGCAGTCCGTCGGGGCCAGAGCGGGATCAGATAGAATTGTCAGTCTGGAACTGGTACCCAGCTTCGCCTGAAGCTCTGGTTGAACAGAAGGCGACACGATCAACTGCAAGGTAGCGCTCTCATCCTGACGGGCAAGCTGAAGCGCGACGATGCGGGATACGATCTCTGCATCGCCTAATTCACCAATGATGGCGGTCGTGGCGGCAAAAGCAGCATCGGCGACCTGCGCTGCATATTCGGCGCGGATGGCCTCAACCGCCTCGGCAAATTTCCCCGCTTCGGCAGCGACCAGCCGTTCCGCCTCGGCCAGACCCTGGGCAAGGCCCGCGTCATAGCCGCTACGCCGCGCCTCGGCATCGGCAGCTTCGGCATCGGCGGCAATGCGCTTGGCTTCGCGCAGCAACGCGGCGGCATCGGTAAAATCGGCGACTTCACGCGCCTTGATCAGCGCGCCGTTGCTGGCAAGCGGCGTGCCTTCGATCAAATGAAAGCTCATATCACGGGCCTATGCCGAGCAACGATGTCAGCGGCAATGTCGCACAGTGCTGCAATATCCCCTGCGCCACGCGCACCCGGAAAGCGGTCTGAAAGCGCCGACGGTAGGCTGGCCATCATCAATTCATGCCCAGTGGCAGAAAGGCTGTCTGGTCGTGGCAGTTGGCGGACGTCCGCCATTGAGGCAGGCGGCGGACAATCGCACAAAGCATCAAAAATATCTTCGCCAACGGTATGGCACAGTGCCGCCAACCGGGTTCCGTCAATTTCCCCGTCCATGGCGTCGCGGTGGTATAGCAACGCTGCTACCCGAGCGATCATATCGCGATCTGCCTCATTCGCCAGCACCCAATTGGGTAGCGCCGCGACGGTGGCAAAGGCTGGTTCAGTCGGCGCATCCTGCGGACCAATCTGACGGTGCGCGATAAATGTGCGGGCATGGTGTTTGCGCGTGCTGCCCCGCGCGATTGCCAGCTTTGCACGTAACTGCGCACCCCGGCCTATCGAAATGGGTGCTGCTTCCTTCAATTTATGGGGCCTTCGGGTACCGTTGCAACAGCCCTTTTCCGACGTGCGCGTATTCGAAGCAAGGCCCGGACGGCAACGAATAGCAAACCGAGTGCGAGCAATCCGGCGATAATCCGGCCAAGGCTGGCAATGCTGATGCTGTCAGCCGCATTTTGACTAACGGGCAGCTGTTGCGCGGGTTCGATCACCACCGATACATTGTCGTAATTCAGGCCCTCAACACCATTCGCCACAAGCGATTTGATCGCAGCCGTTTTGGCGCGCAGGTCAAAACCGGTGCGGTGTTTGACCAGTACGGACGCTGATGTTGGTTTGGCTTGTTGGCTCAGCGGGTCTGGCTCTGGCATGGCAAGCTTCACCTGCGCGCTGATCACGCCGTCAAACTGGCTGATCATCCGGTTCAGCTCTTGCTCTTGCGCATAGATCAGGCGGGCACGTTGCGCCAGCGGCGTGTCGCTCATCCCGCTGGGTTTGAACAGCGTTCCGGTGGATTCAAACTGTTCGTGCGGCAGCCCACGCGCGCGCAAGATCTCGACAGCTTTTGCAAAATCGCCCTGGGATACTGTCACCGACCAAAGATTTTCCTCGCCCGCTTCCTTTGCCGCTTCGATATTGCTTTCGCTTAGCACAGCAATCATCTCATTCGCATGCTGTTCGCTTTGGTTGGCATAAAGGTTTTGCCGGCCGCAACCCGACAAGGCCAGCACACACATAGCCAGCAGGATCAGCAGCACCCACGGTCCCGCTTTGCGCTGCTGACTAACGCTTAAGACGTTCATGGCTGTCCCTTTGGTCAATATCGGCCCTTAGAGTGATTTCGAGCCAGATAGAATTTTCTGGCGACTCGGAAATCACGGTAAAACGTAAATTTAGAATACCGACTTTGATGCAATCAAAGACAGTATTCTAGCCCTGTTGCCGGAACAGTTGTTGCACGCCATCCGAACTGCGATTGGCAATGTTGGATGTCAGCTGGCACTGGAACATAAACTCTTGGCACTTCATCGTCAGCTGGATGATTTCGCCCGGCGTCAACTGCCCGCCGCTTGCCTCGGCTGTTGTTGCATAGTCCGAAACTGACCGCGCCTGCACGTTGATCTGGTCAAGCGCGTCGAACATCCCTTTGGCTGGGCCGCCGATCATGTTGTCGCTGGGCGACATCTGGGTTGCCCGGCTCATGGCTTCGGAAAATTTGACCGAAATACCCGGATCGGCGGCTGATTTTCCAGCCGCTGTCAAATCGCCCTTTGCGCCCGCAGACACGATGGACGATAATGTGGTGATCGCCTCGACTGCCATGATCAGCCTTTCCTTGCCATTGTCTCAAGCGCTTTCGAAATGCTGTCGAGCGAAGTGTGCGAGCTTTGTGCCATAAAGCTCATTCGCATCGATTCCGCCGTTAGCTGAGTGATGTCGGATGGGCGGTCTGCGCCACCTTCACCGCCCAATGCCTCTGATTTTTGCACGATCACATCGGCCTGTTTATCCAGCGCATTGCCCCAAGCCCCGGCAAAGGCTTCGAACCAGTTTCGGCTTTTGCTGTTGGCGCCGACGGATGGCGTCACTGCCAGAAAGTTAAGTCCCGTTTTATCAATCGCATTGGTCATAACGTCTTCCTTCCACTCGTTTTATGTTCCAGTCTTGGGTAGTTTTTGTCCAGTGTTTTCGGCCCCCTGCTCCGCTTCCGCTGCGGGCTGCTCTGCCTCGGATGGGCCAAAGCTCAACTCTTCGATTTTGCCTTCGCGTTCAAAACGGACGCGGCCATTGCCAATGTCGGTAATCATGTGCCCCGTAGGAACAGCTGCGCCTTTGAACCATTTGGTGCCATCGGCGGTGGCGATATAGGCGGGATCGCCATCAACAAAGCTTGCAATGCCATAGGTGTCCGATGCGAAGAAATATTGCAGCACCGGCTCACCGCGTTCGGCGTTGATCCTAAAAAAGATGCGCTGCAACACCGGCACATCCTTGCGGATTTGCGCGGCTATTTCGTCTTGCCGGTCACCCGGGAGATATTCGCTATCAATCACCAGAGTGCGCCCGCGCCCGGGGCGCGCTTCGGCATCGATCCCTTGTGCGGCCAGCATGTCAGAAATGCCCGCGGCAACACCGTCCATCGTGTTCACATCAATCACGGCACCCGAAAGCCGGTTAGCCACCAGATTTCTGAACTTCACTAACTGCGAATCATTGCGCACCAGCCCTTTGATCAGCAAGCTTCCGTCAGGACTTTTGCTGACAGTGACGTCGGCAAATCCTTCCTCTTGCAGCATCTTTTGGGCGGCGACGGGGCCGCTGAAACTATCGCCGATCAATCGGTCTGTCGGGCCATATAGCAAAGTAGCCAAAAGCAGCGTTGCCATGATGATCGCGTAAATCGGCCAGCGCCGTTCGACCGCCAAGGCGTCGCCGATGGGGCGGAAGCGCTGCTGAAAAAAATGAAGCCCGCCATTAATCTTGCGCTGCAAGTCCGTGGTGCCAGTCAGGGCCGGGACGGTGGCGTCGGCGGCTTGCTCTTGATTTTCCAATGCGGTCGCATTGCTCTGCACAGGCGCATCGGAAAGCGTGTTGGCCTCGTGCCAACGCTCGCTTTCAGGGTCGCCGATGGCAAAATTGAGGTCACCCATACACACCGGCACGTAAAGCGGTAGCTGCGCACATTCACCTGCGGCAATTGGGCGCGCCAGCATCGTTACGGTACCTTGCGACACGCGCAACATCGGCACCGCACCGCCCGTTTCTATCTGCAGCGAAATGCCCCGCGTAGAGGGCGCGCGCAGAACAATGTCATGACCAAAGGCATAGCCTATGCCGACCGCCATCCCGCTGCCAAGACGATATTCAGCCCCTGCTTGGCGACCGTCCAGCACCCGCAGAACAAGTTGCGATGTAATAGTATGTGGTGAATAGGCGTTCATCAAACCACGTTAGATCGATGGCTGGGCTTTGCGCTTGGCGCGCTTAGCCTTGCTGGTTGAAAGTTCTGCAGTTTCTTCCTCATTCTCGTTGTCGGCCTCTGGTTCATCGGCTGCCGTCACCTCCATCAACTCATCGCTGGCATCAGAAAGGATGCGCGGCGTGATGATCACAATCCGTTCGCGCCGCGATGCGCCCTTTGTCCGCCGTTTAAATGCTTCGCCCACCAAAGGAACGTCGCCAAGGCCGGGGACTTTGGAACGATTCTCAAACTCACGGTCGACGGTCATCCCACCGATAATTAGGCTTTCGCCCTGCCGGATCGTGGCATTTGTCGTTATCTGCGCATTGTCGATTAATGGGATGCCTTCGGCCTGAAATGCCCGGATCTGACCATCGCGCAAATCAATCTGCAACGAGGTCGCCAGCCCGTCGACTTCCTTGGCAATTTTTGGCGTGATCGCCAGCAATATGCCGACGCGATATTCCTGCAACCCGCCCTGAAACTGGCCACTGAACCGGACAGGAACGATCTGGCGGTAATCGGTGACCGCTGGCTCATTTTCTTTCGACATCAGCCGCACATTCGAAACCACCGACAATGTGCCGTTCTGGCTGAGCGCCGATATCTGCGCGTTTACGAACTGCGATTCCGAACGGATGAAACTGCCCTGCACATTGGGGGTCGATGTGCTGCCATTGGGCGTCAGAACCTGTCCGCCAAAAAGCCCGCCAAGCGCGCGGAAACCAAAACTCCAATCGACGCCCAACTGTTTCAACCGGTTGACATCGATATCAATGATCGTTGCCTCGATTTCAATCTGCGCACGGGGTCGATCAAAACTGGTAATCAACGCATCATAAGTTGCCATCATCGACGGCCGATCC
Source organism: Sphingorhabdus sp. (assembly GCA_040079555.1). Lineage (GTDB taxonomy): Bacteria > Pseudomonadota > Alphaproteobacteria > Sphingomonadales > Sphingomonadaceae > Sphingorhabdus_B. The sequence goes on from JBEBKE010000009.1 coordinate 27,129, forward strand.
GCGACAATCACCGAGTTTGTCGACGGGCTAAAGGTAATGCGCGGGGCAAAGGGATCAGCAGGCTGCGCAGGCTGTTCTTGCTGTGCTCCATACGGCATCGGCATAGCCATCGGGCCGTAATAGGGACTATACTGACCATAAGCACCGCCGCCAGGAAGCGGTTGATCGACAACGCGCCGGACACCGGGATTACCGCGTTCGACAACCTGTGAGCCGCTCGCAATACCATCGCCCAATGTCTGGCGAAGCAAAGTTGCCACGCCCGGAATAATCTGGTCCCGATCACCCAGATTGATCACACGATCACCCGCATCAGCATATTTCAGATTATAGATGCGGATCTCCAACGGGTTTCGCGGCGTTGACCGCTGTGTGGTTACAAAATCCAGCGAATAAGGCGCAGGCAGTTTTGCACTTGGCCGCGCGGCCAAAGGCGACACGATGCCCGATGCCGCCACTCCAGCAATAGGCACAGGCGTTGTTGTCGGGATCATCGCAGGGCCAGCTGCTACGGCAGGCGCAGTCATTTTGCTGGCCAATCCGGCAATGGTTTCCAGAAACTGCGGCACGCCCGATGCGATGACGGCTCCGTTGCCCGTCTTCAAACTGTTGCCACTGCCGCCCAGCCCCATCTGCCGAACCTGTTGTTCAACGGCTTTGGGGTCTGCGGTGTTAAAGCTGCGGCTACTGATCTCTGTCGCATCATAGACGCGAACCACCGAACCATCATAATAAGCGACGAGGTTATAGGCGCGCGAAATCTGACGCCATATTTCGGCGGGGCTGCCAATCCAGCGGCCAGCGGCACGGCCCTTTACCTTGGACGATATTTTGACACTCATGCCCGCTTGCGTGAACAAATCCTGCACCGTTTCGCCAACCGGCTGTTGGTTTGGCGTCAGCGAAATCCGCTTGTTCGGAAATGGCGGGTCAGCGGCGAATGCCGGTGCGGCTGGCGCAAAGGCAAGGCCGGCAACGAAAATCAGTGAAACCGCATGTTTCCTGAAAGAAAACGGATGCGTCATTGGGCATACTCCGGCTGTGCAGTGTGCGCCAATATATCAGGCGCACGGTTCAGTTCGCCGACAATGTCGAGCGGAACGGCGGGATTCAATTCGTTGAACGCGACGACAGAAATATCGGGCAAATCAGCTGCAATCATCAAGCGTAGCGGACGCCGCAAATCCTGAGAGGTCAATATGACATGTGCGCCTGTTTGCGTGCATTGATCGTCCAGCAGCGCAATCATCGCCCGCATTTGGAGCGGATTAATCGCAAGCCGCATCTGCCCATCCACTTCGGTCAGGGTTTCGCGGATAGCATTTTCAACCTCTGGGCCGACCATCAAGACGCGGAAACGGCCATTGTCGCACAATGGGGCGATGACATGCCTACGCGTGGCGATACGGATGCGTTCGGCCATAGGAACCGCCTCGCGCTCATATTGGCTGACGTCTGCCACCGCCTCAACGATTGTACCGAGATTCCGTAACGGCACACCCTCGTCCGCGAGCAGCCGCAGGATTTCGGCGATTTTGCCGGTCGGCACAGCACGCACAGCTTCCTTCACAACTTCCGGTGCGACGTCGCCCAAACGGTTGAGCATGTCGGTAACTTCCTGAAGCCCCAGGAAGACCGAGAGATTGCGGCGCAGCAAATGCTGAACCAGCAAGTCGATATGCCGCGGCACGTCTTCGGCCTCGGATACGCCATGGCCAAGCGGGGCATCCTGTGCGGATAATGCCCAGCCATTTGGCGGCAAAGTGTGATCTGCGACCACGTGCATCGACGGCAACGGCACACCGCTTGCTGCGGCAATGCTGACAATGGATGTGGATAGCATATCGGTCAGGCGGCGATAATCATCCGCATCGGCAGCTAGGCCAACGCGCAGTTGCAATGGCTCAATCTGGGTCTGTTCCGGCGCTGCTAACCGCGCCTGACCAACAGGTTGGCCCTGGGTTTCTGTTATCACGCCGAAACGTTCGCGGACTGGCGCACCGATTAAGGGATGTTTCCACACACCAAAGCCGATCAACACAGCAGCAATCGAAAGGAATACCAAAGTCGGAAAGCCCGGGATAATACCAAGCAGAATGGCGACGCCGCCTGCGATCATCAACACATGCGGCTTACCGACAATCTGCTGCGCAATGGCGGGGGCCAGATCGCGTCCATCTTCGTCATCGGTTGCGCGGGTGACCAGCAGTCCAGCGGCAAGCGCGGAGAAAAAGGCCGGCAGCTGAGACACCAGCCCGTCGCCGATTGTCAAAATCGAATAAGTTTCCAGCGCGTCGCCAGCCGACATGCCGCGGCTGAACATACCAACGCCAAGGCCGCCGAGCAGATTGATCATGACGATGACGATTGCAGCGATGGCATCGCCTTTCACAAACTTCATCGCGCCATCAAGGCTACCGTTGAATTTGCTCTCCATCTCCAGCGTGCGGCGTTTTTGCTTCGCCTCGTCTTTGGACAAAAGGCCGGACCGTAGATCGCTATCAATTGACAGCTGCTTGCCCGGCATAGCATCCAAACTAAACCGCGCCGCAACCTCGGCCACGCGCTCTGCGCCTTTGGAAATGACGATAAACTGAACGATCGAGATGATCAGGAACACGACCAGCCCGACGACCAGCTCGCCCCCTGCAACCATTTCACCAAATTGCTGAACGATCTGTCCGGCATGCGCCTCCGTCAGGATCATGCGCGTTGTTGAAATAGCGATGCCAATGCGGAATATCGTCGTGATCAGCAACACTGTCGGAAAGGTGCTGAAATCCAGCGGCTTTACGACATAGATTGCACTCAGCAGCAACAGCACGCTGGTAATCAGATTAAAGGCGATGAAAATATCCAGCGCCAATGGCGGCATCGGGACAAGAATGAGAGCGACAAAAGCGACAAAGGCAAGCGGCAGCCACAGGGCCGAAAGGCTGCGCGCAGCGGGCAGCAAGCGAGGGAAGGAAAGGGCCGCGCGGTCCACTATTTCGGTGCCACCTTGTCCTGTTCTGCGACCAATTTATAATAACGCGCCATCACCGATTTCACATAGTCCTGTGTTTCGCGATAGGGCGGAATCTTGTTACCATATTTGGCCACTGCGCCTTCGCCAGCATTATAGGCTGCGAGCACGAGATCAAAGTTGCCATCATATTTAAAGTAAAGCTGCTTTAACAATCTGGCACCAGCATCGACATTCGCAGCCGGATCATGAAGCTCTGACGGGCGGACGCCAAGCATCTGTCCAGTGCCCGGCATGATCTGCATCAGGCCCTGTGCGCCAGCATGGCTGACGGCGCGGTTACGATAGGCCGATTCCTGATGGATCACCGCGTGCAGAAACAACGGATCAACCTGATGACGAATGGCTGTCTGTGCAATCAGTTCATCGAATTGGGTGCGATACGAAACCGGACGCATCGACAATATATCATTCGCCGAACCTGATGCGGCTGGCACAGGCGCACCCGCGCCATACACCGCATAGCCGCCATTATCCAAGGGCACCATCGGCTGTTCCCCCGGAATAATCCGCACAACCGTGCCAGTGCCAGCAAGCGATGATGGCGCAACGCCGGATGCGTAAGAGTAAATCTCGCTGGTCGTTTCGGGCTTAGCCGTTTTCTTTTCAGCCCGGCCTTTGCCCGCAGCGACCGGAACCTTATCGGCCTCATCCGCAGCTAGTTTTATGCTGGCATAGATAAGCTCGTAACTGCCGTCAGCCTCTTCTTGCCCGGCAAGATCAGTTCGGCCTTGCCGCTCAGCGACGATCACTCTGCCGTCAAAGTCGACATAATCAAACTGGTTCGCAGGCGCGACCAGCAGCTGTTCTTCACATCCGGCAAGCGATTTGAACCGCTCCAACAATTTTGGATCTGCTGTGCGCAAGGTCGTGTTGATCGGGCACGGCGCGACCACAGCCTCTGCCTCTTTATTGCGCTTAGACTTTGCCGATACTTGGACAGGGATTGCCGCGACTGCTATCGCGCCAATGATGAGAGCCAGCGACCGCGCCTTGCGTTCGGTTGAGCCCCGATTTGACGACGTGCCAACGCCGTTTACCGCGATGTTACGATCTTTAGTAAACACAGCTGTCCTCCTGCCTCCGCACTAGTGTGCGGGCGCCTCTTGCATGCCCCCAATTATTAGCCATTATTGACTTCAAACCCAAGTCAGTTGCCCCCGCAACGACTCGGATACTACGCCAAACGGCATCCCGATCAACAAAAAAAATCGCTATAATCGTTTCAAGTTGCGACATATTTTGTGTCAGTTAAATGACATCATTGTCAGTAGAAACAACCAACCGGCGCTTTTGGGCCGCAGAGCAAAGAATGCGAGTGCAGCGCCGGGCATTTTGCTTACTCATCGTGCTTCGCGCGCGTTGACAGCCCCTTGATGTCGCGCCATTATCGGTAGATCTTTCATCCCACCCGCGCAAATCAGCGCGAGTCCGTCGAAGGATTTGTAAAATTTCCAGGAGCATCACTTCCTTTCCAACTTTTGTTACTTGTTTTCGCTTTGATTATTAAAATCGCTTCGGGATTGCTGCAATGGCTGAGAAAAATGACAGTGGCGACAAAACCGAGTTGCCAACCGCAAAGCGGTTGCGTGATGCCCGGAAAAAGGGTGACGTTCCCAAATCCAAAGATATCTCGTCAGGGCTGCTAACGCTCGCCTGGTTTGTGCTGATCGCAATAGGCGGCGCCTATGTTGCCGGCGGAATCGGTGAGTTCTTTGCCCGCACCGTCACCAGCGCAACGCAGCTGCCTTTTGATCAGGCGCTTCGGACATTGGGGTGGGAGGCACTGATCCTATTGGTGAAATTGTCGCTGCTGATTTTGGCACCGATTGCGCTGTTGGCGACAGGCGCGGAGTTCTTGCAAATCGGACCGATCATGACGAGCGAGAAAATGAAGCCAAAGCTTGATTCCATGAACCCTGTTGACGGTTTAAAGCGGATGTTCGGCATGGATGGTCTGGTCGAAATGGTGAAGACATTAATCAAGGTGACGCTGATTGCCGGAATCATCTATTTCATGATCCGCACCGGACTGCGCGAAGCGGTGCAGTTTGTCGGCCTTGCCAGCACGACGCCTTTGCATGGCAATGGACAGCAAGTGGCGGGCATTGCGCTGAATATGACCTATTCGCTGACGTTGCAGTTTTTCGCCATGGTGGTCGGCATCTTCATTTTGGTCGGCATGGGCGATTGGCTCTATTCACGCCACAAATTCATCAAAAAGATGAAGATGAGCATGCGCGACATCCGTCAGGAAATGAAAGACGATGAGGGCGATCCGCACGTCAAAGGTCGCCGCCGCGAAATGCATCAGGAATGGGCCAACCAAAATGCCGTCGGTGCCGCAGGCGGCGCGGCGGCCTTGCTGGTCAATCCAACGCATATCGCCATCGCGCTGGATTATAATGACGAGGATTGCCCGGTGCCGGTGATTTCGGGTCGGGGACAAGGCGCATTGGCGGCAGCGATGCGGGCTGAGGCAGAACGCAACAATGTGCCGATCATCCGCAACATCGCAACCGCCCGCCGCCTATGGGCACGCGGTGAGGTTGGCGAAATGGTGCCGGAGGACATGTTCGATGCCATCGCAGAGATTATCCTATGGGCGAAAAAAGCCCAACAGGGCGATGCGCCTTTGTGGCAGGATATGGACAATACAAAGCACCTGCTGAATCCGGCATAGCAGGTCGAGACGAGACAATAGGGGATTGGTTATGGGTTTGGGCGCAGTTTTATCCTCGATACTGGCGGTTGTGCTGGCACTGGCCTTTGTGCTTGGCCTTGCCTGGGGCGCAATCTGGCTGATGAAAAAGGTTCAGGACCGGCAGCTGGGTGTATCGGGCAAACTGTCTGCGCGCGACGATATCCATTTTCTGCGATCTTTGCCACTTGGCCAACGTGAGCGGGTGACGCTGATCGAATTGGATGGCGAGCGCATATTGCTCGGCGTGACGGCAGGCGGCATTTCGTTACTCGCCCGCTGGCCTGCGGATAACGCAGCGGCGGAGGATACGCTTCGATGAACACCGGTTCGGTGGCCGCCATCCGCTCTTTAAAAAGCGTGGACCAGTCTGATGCCCAAGCGGGCAATGCGCTGCTCCGCTTGCTGGGCAATGCAGGAACGGCGGCGCTTACCGATTTTGCCTCAGCGCCCGATTACTGGTTTGCCTCCGGCGCACATGCAGCCTTCGCCGTTGCAGTTAACGGCATGGCGGCGGTGACGACGGATGTCGATATCGCCTGCGACGCGCTCGACGCCGCAGAGCCGCTGTTGCAACGGGTAGAGGCGTTACTGGGTATAACGCTTGATCCGCGTGACTTGCAGCCAAAGCCGCAGTTTGCCGAACGCTTTGCCGAAGCGCTGCTCGCACGCATTACCTGCGCTGATGTTACCTTATGGATCGCGTTGCAGCCGGATGCGCAGGATGTAGCGCAGTGGCAGGCAAAGGTAGATGAGTTTCCCGCCAATCGGGCAGCTGTTCCGGTGCGAGTTGCCGTCATGCTAACGGCAGCGCGGCTGACGCTTGAGCAAGCCGCGGGCATAGCGGCGGGGGACTTGCTGTTGCTGTCGCGCAACATTCCCGCAATGATTGTGCCCGTTGATGCCATACAAGCGGATCATATCGATGGCCGGTTTGATGCCCGTTGCGGCACATTTTGTGCAGGGCCAGTTTTTGATAATGGGGACGCGGAAATGCCAGATGATGATCGTGAACAATCCGGCGCACCCGCCGCCTTTGCGGTGCCGATAACATTGCGGCTGGCGGCACAGTTCATCGATGCAGCGACGCTATCGGCGCTTGCCCCGGGCTATGTATTGCCGCTGTCGCCGCTGGTGCAGGGGTTGCAGGTGGACCTGTTAGTCGGTGGGCAGCGGATTGCACGCGGCGAGATTGTCGAACTGGGCGATAGTTTTGCTGTCCACATCGACGAACGCGTCACGCCTGTGACGAGTCCAGCGGCCCCCAATTTCGCAGTCGAGGATGACGAATAATGGACCTCTCGCAATTCACGCCCGGCTCTGCGCTTGTCACCGTCGTCCTCATCTCGCTTGCGCCGTTTTTCGCAGTGATGGTGACAAGCTTTACCAAAATTGTCGTGGTGCTCAGCTTGGTGCGCAATGCGCTCGGAACGCAGCAAGTGCCACCCAATGTGGTGCTAAATGGTATGGCGCTGATCCTGACCGTATACGTCATGTACCCGACTTTGGGGCAGATGTATGATGCCGCGCAGGGCCAAAGCCGTGTCGAAACAACAATCGAGGGCGATGCGCCAAGCAACGGTCCCAGTCCGCTGGAAAATACCGGTGATATTTTCGGCATGGCAGATCGGGCAAAAGAGCCGCTGCGTACTTTTTTGATCAAACATAGCGACGCGGGTGAGCGCGCCTTTTTCCTGCGCACACAGCAACGGATCAACGCCAGCGCTGAGCAAAAAGCCGCACCGCTCAAAGATCGCGATTTCGTTGTGCTTATCCCAGCGTTCGTTGTGAAAGAGTTGAAGCTAGCCTTTCAAATCGGCTTCCTGATTTTCCTGCCCTTTCTGGTCGTGGATATGGTGATATCCAATATCCTGATGGCGATGGGGATGATGATGCTATCGCCGACAACGATTTCCTTGCCGTTCAAATTGCTGCTGTTCGTGCTGGTTGATGGCTGGGTAAAGCTGACGCACGGGTTGGTGCTTTCTTATGTCTAGCGCATCGGCTTCTCTCTGCACCGCCCGCATCGAATGGCGGCCCCGCGCATGAACGGCGACATCGTCAGCCTGACGGTGGAGGCAATGTGGCTGGTCCTGTTGCTGTCTGCCCCGCCGGTGATCGCGGCGTCAATCGTGGGCTTGATCGTGGCTATCGTTCAGGCAGCGACGCAGTTGCAGGAACAGACGATGCAATACACGCTGAAATTCTTTGCGATTGTCGTTGCCATGTTCCTGACCGCCGGGCTGGTCGCAAGCAGCCTGATCGCCTTTACCGAAGGTATCTTTACCGGCTTTCCGGGCATGTTCCGGTGATTGAAGCGGTAGACCCCGGCATCGCGCGGCCATTGATCGAAACCATTCCGTGGTTTGACCAGATGCTGGTGGTCGCGGTCAGCTCCGCGCGCTTTGCCTTTGCCTTTTTGATTGTGCCAATTTTCGGGCGCGACGTGATGCCTGCAACGGTGCGCAACAGCATGATTATTACCTTTGGCCTGGTGGCATTATCGCTGGCGCCGGATTTCAAAATAGCGAACCTGTCCGCGGCGGCATGGGCGTTGATGCTGGTGAAAGAGGCCGCTGCTGGCACAATCATCGGGCTGTTTTTTGCCACGATATTATGGGCGATGACGGCGGCGGGCGAAGTGATCGACACCAAAGTGGGAGCAACCATGGCGCAGGTCACTGACCCTTTATCGGGGACGCAAACGACGCTGAACGGCCTGTTGTTCGGACGTTTCGCACAGGTGATTTTTGTCACCGCTGGCGGTATTACTTTGCTGGTCGGTGCGGTGATGCAAAGCTATTTGATTTGGCCGATGGGTCCCGCCCCGCTTAGCGTTAATATGGCGAGCATCACATTATACGAAGGCGAATTTGGCCGGTTGATGACGCTAGCCTTCCTCTTTTCAGTGCCGGTGCTGACGTTGCTGTACCTGATTGATCTTGGCATGGGATTTCTCAACCGCTTTGCGCAACAGTTCAACGTTTTCGTGCTCGCTATGCCGATCAAATCGGTTGCGGCGACTTTGGTGATCATCGTCATTCTGCCATCACTGGCACAGGCCGTGCTGGGCGAGCTTGCGAGCCGGGATCAAGTTGCAGGCGCGCTTTTGGGGCAAACTGCTAGCCCAAAAAAAGTGCCGCCGACCGATGCGACGCCCGACCGAGCGGCAGAGAGGGTGGCTGAATGAGCGACGATCCCCAACTCCCGCCCAGCGCCAACGCGTCAGATCTTGCCCAGCAACGCGCACTTGCCGATGCTATGGCTTTGGGCCAGCGAAAGCCGCAGCCCACCACCGCTCCCGCCAGCGCGACATCGGGGCCGGGTCAACAACTGGCGGGAGAGGGGATAAGCGACACAGCCGAACTGCTTCGCCTTGTCACTGCGCTAAAGCAGGCCGAAGCCGATTCCGACGCGCAGCAAAAGATGGTCGTCATTGGCGAGTTTTCGGTCGTCGCAAGCAGAGTGCCTGCCAGCTTCGTCGGCGGCTTGCAGGGCTTGACCCGGGCTGAATCAGCGGTGTTGCGGATGCTGGGCTGGGGGCGGTCAAATGCAGATATCGCCATGCTGCTCGATTCCGCTGAAACCACAGTCAGGT
>JBEBKE010000010.1:0-34389 GCA_040079555.1 Sphingorhabdus sp.
GTTCCAGCGCAGCGCGCGCAGCGCGTCCACACGGCCATTCAACATTTCGGGCGTCTCTGCATGTTTGTTTCAGTTCGGGTGCGTCGATCCCATCCAACCGGAGCTTTCGGGTGCCGACGGCAAAGCTGTCACCATCAACTACGTAAAGCTTTTGCCCTGCAATGGGCACAGGCTGGCGGCCATCGGTCCACTCGCCGTAGAACCATGCAGCGGTGAATAGGCAACACAAAAGCGCAAAGATAAGAGCGCTCCGCCAAAAACCGTATTTCTTTTTCCGATAAACCCGGTCGGCTGGAAATTTGACCATCAACGCCGATAGAACGCTGCGGGATGCGATCTCAGGATGTGATCAAAAATCGCTTCGTGCAGTTCGTTTACAAAGCTGCAGCCATATTCATCACGGTCGTGCCACGCGATGCGGGTTTCGAGCGGCGCGAATCCGGGGATCGTTATAAACAGCGAGTTTTCAGCGTTTAGGTACATCGGTGTGATGACTTTACAGCCAGCGCGCGACAAATCGGTAACCTTAGCTTTGTGATGGCCATAGCCTTTTTCGCGTATTTGCGCGACGATATGCACATCGCCGCGTGCATAGCGGCGATGGTTATAGGGCCGATTATCATACTCATCTGCCGACATTCTGTACCCCTGCGCGACATTCCCAGTATTGCAATCCATTGCTGGTAGCAGAGTTTATCGCGGTTACCAAAACACAGTTTTACAGAACAGGGTTAACTTTAATCTAGGATGAGGCCAAGTGCGATGTAGATCAAGATCGGTGAGCCAAAGCCGACCAAAGTGGTCAATACAAACGCTACGCGAACGATCATAGCATCGATACCGCTCCAGTCAGCAAGACCAGCGCAGACGCCAAGGATTTTTTTGTTGGCGCGATTCAGTGTCAATTTAGTCATGGTTTTCTTCTTCTTTTCATCAAGAGGACGGATGTCGAATTTCGGGCTTTCTCCTGGACGTGTCATTACGCAACCATGCCAGAAAGCGGTGATACAACAGGAGCGACGCTAAAGCCGATGGTGACGACAGCGCAGAATATAGCGGCAAACATCGAAGCAAAGCGGTTTTGATGGGAATTGTTCATTGTCATAAGTCCTTGAATAAAGCTCGATCGTTCAGGTTCAAGCGAGATAAGGGGCGATAGGAGCGACAGCAGGAGCGACGCTGAAACCGATGGTGATGAAGGCGCAAAATGCAGCGGCAAAGATTGCAGTGATCTGGATACGGGGTGCAGTGGTCATTTCAAATTCCTTTGTTCGTTCATATTTCCGGTCAATTCCGGTATGTCAGTTTCTTTGCAGGCACCGTGCCAATTTCATCAATATCATGTAATATAATGATATTATTGAAAACGCGGATCAAAAATAGCATTTTACAATCCTGAACATTGGTGTTTTTCGCTAACAATTTTTCCGGGCGCGGATTAATGCCAACATCGTCCTGCTTGACCTAGCCGAACGCTGCGATAGGGGCTTGTCATGCTCGACCAGCTCGACCTGACCGATTTTCGCAACCATGCCGCATTGCGTTTTCGGCCGGAGGGAAAGTTTGTCATCTTGCACGGTGCCAATGGTGCCGGAAAAACCAACATCCTTGAGGCGGTGTCGCTGTTGGTGCCGGGACGCGGCCTGCGCCGTGCAGCACTGGCGGATATGGTGCGTAAGGCTGGCACCGGTGGCTTTTCCGTTTCGGCTACCGCCAATGGCAACCAGTTCGGCACAGCAGTTAAGCCAGAGGCAGCAGGGCGGCGGCTTGTGCATATCAACAGCGCGGCCACGACGATCAATGATCTCGCGCAATATTTCGCGATTTTGTGGCTGACTCCCGCGATGGATCGGCTGTTCGCCGATGGTGCCGGCGCAAGGCGGCGCTTTTTGGATCGTCTCGTGTTAGCTATCGATCCGGCGCATGCAGCCCATAGCAGCCGGTATGAAAACGCCCTGAAACAGCGAAACCGAATGTTGGGCGAGGGGCAGCAGGACGCCAGTTGGTTCGACGCGATCGAGGCAAGACTGGCGGAACACGGCGCGGCGATTACTCAGGCGCGAAATGCGATGTTACACCAGCTGTCGGCTGCGATTGCGGCGATGCCCTCGTCGCCATTTGCAAAACCCATACTCTCGTTAACAGGCGATGGCCTTAGCGACGTGGGCGCGTTAGCGGCCACCCTTCGCAACGGACGCAGCAGGGATCGGGGCGCTGGTCGTACCTTAACCGGCCCGCACCGTACGGACTTGGAAGTCGTTCATGCAGATCATGGCCAACCGGCTGCAAATTGTTCCACCGGCGAGCAAAAGGCGTTGCTACTATCGGTCATCCTCGCGCATGCTGGGCTTGTCACGCAAATCAGGGGGGCACCGCCTATTTTGCTCCTCGATGAAGTTGCCGCGCATCTCGATCCAGACCGCCGTGCTGCATTGTTTGAACGCTTGGCCGATACGGGCAGCCAAGTTTGGATGACCGGTACCGAAGAACAGCTTTTCATCGCCGCCGGAGGCGATGCGATGCGCGTGCACATTGCCGATGGCGCAGTGTCCTGATAGGCGGCAGTCATGACTGCCGACTCTGCCCACAGCTACATACAGCGCGGTATCCGCAATCCGCAGTTGATGGCGGCAGCATTAGCACTTCACGATAATCGGCTACATGACGCAGAGCCGATATTGAAAGCCCATCTAAAGGTGGACCCGTTTGATGTCGCTGCAATTCGTATGCTGGCGGAACTGGCTGGAAGAATTGGGCGTTTTGCAGACGCGGAAAACTTGCTTCGACGGGCACTAGAATTGGCACCGGGCTTTACATCTGCCCGGTCTAATCTGGCGTTCGTCCTCTATCGTCAGGGGCGACCAGAGGATGCCATTTCCGAATTAGACCATTTGCTTGATCGCGACCCCGAAGACATCGGAGCAGCAAACCTGAAAGCCGCCGCGTCGGGACGCATCGGCGATTATGCAGAAGCGATAATGCTTTATGAAATGGTGCTGAAATCCAAGCCTGCCCAAGAAAAAATCTGGATGTCATATGGGCATGTCTTGAAAACGATCGGCCGGCGCGATGATAGTGTTGCGGCATACCGAAAAGCGGCAGAACTGAAGCCGGAATATGGTGAAGCCTATTGGAGCCTAGCTAATCTTAAAACTGTGCGTTTCTCCGATGAAGAATTGACGTCGATGCAAGCGCAATTGGTGCGCGAAGACATTGCCGTTGAAGATAGGTTTCATCTCGATTTTGCGCTGGGCAAAGCGTTTGAGGACCGTAAGCTATGGGCATCTTCATTCGCCCATTATGATGCAGGCAACCGCCTGCGTAGGTCAGAGCTTCGTTACGACGCGACCGAGAACACGGTTATGATCGCTCGACGATCTGCCCAGATGACATCTGATTTTTTTGCGACGCGTAAGGGGGGCTGCAGCGCCGCCGATCCGATATTCATCCTTGGCATGCCGCGCGCTGGCTCGACGTTGATCGAACAAATTCTGGCGAGCCACTCGCTGATCGAAGGCACGCAGGAGCTTCCCGATATCGGCATGATCTCGCAACGGATTGCATCGAATAGTGGGAGAGATGCCGACGCTAATTATGAGGCCGGTATTGCCGCATTAAGTTATGATGATCGAAGCCGGATAGGTGCCGAGTATATTACGCGAACGCAAATACACCGCAAAACCGATAGGCCCTATTTCATCGATAAGATGCCGAATAATTGGCAGAACGTGGCGCTTATCCATCTGATCTTGCCAAACGCCAAAATCATTGATGCGCGCAGGCGTCCGATGGATTGCTGTTTTTCCAATTTCAAACAGCATTTTGCGCGTGGCCAAAGCTTTTCATATGACCTTGCTGACGTTGGAAATTATTATAACGACTATGTTCGATACATGCAGCAGGTTGAGCGTGCACTGCCAGGCCGGGTTCACCGGGTTATTCATGAAGCGTTGATTGATAATCCCGACATCGAGGTACGACGGTTATTGTCCTATTTGGAACTACCGTTCGAAGAAAACTGGCTGGAATTTTGGCAGAATGACCGTGCGGTCCAAACTCCGAGCGCAGAACAGGTTCGACGTCCGATAAACCGGGACGGGATGGACAAATGGCAGCATTACAAGGAGTGGCTTACCCCGCTTAAACTGGCGCTAGGCGCAACTTTAGAAGCCTACCCTGCCAATCCTGGCTAAATATGTTGCATTTTTGTTACAAGTCGTTGGCATATGATACCGCCACCTAGTTTTCGGACGTTTTATATTTGACGTTCGGCAATCGATTGACGACCAAAGCGTACGTTGCTCAAATTTGATAGAGGTTGCTATGAAATCCACGTCCAAAACGTCGCCGCTTCGTAAGTCGGCATGGGCCCTCTTGGGCTCGACGATACTCGCTACTGCGCCGGTATATGCGCAGGAAGCCACATCCACCGATGAAGCTCTGCCGGGTGACATCATTGTGACTGCGACAAAGCGTTCGGAAAGCGTCCAAAAAGTTCCGCTCAGCATCCGAGCACTCGGTGAAGAAACTCTCGATCAGCAGCAAGTTTCCAGCGTTGATGATTTTGCCAAACTTTTACCAAGCGTCAGTTTTCAATCTTTCGGCCCTGGCCAATCGCAAATCTATTTCCGCGGTGTTTCAAGCGGCGGCGACGGGCTGCATATCGGTCCGGCTCCCGCCACCGGCCTATATCTTGATGAAATTCCGGTAACCACGATTGCCGGTTCCGTCGATCTCCATGTGTACGACATTTCGCGCATCGAAGCATTGTCGGGTCCGCAAGGAACTCTGTTTGGCGCAAGCTCGCTTTCAGGCACATTGCGGTTGATTACGAACAAACCATCGACCGCCGGTTTTGAAGGCGGCGCAGACTTGCAAGTCAACAAATTTGGCAAAGGTGAATTTGGCGGAAGCCTGGAAGGTTTTATGAACTTTCCGCTTTCAGACAATGCCGCGTTGCGCGTTGTCGGTTTCTACCGCCGCGATGGTGGCTATATCGACAACATTCCCGGTAGCCGCACATTTACGCTGGATGACGGCGACCCAACCACCAATTTGACAGTGAACAACGCGGCGTTGGTCGAAAAAGACTTTAACGACGTAAAAACTTTTGGCGGTCGCGCAGCATTGAAAGTCGACCTTGATGACAACTGGACGGTGACGCCGTCGGTCATTTACCAGAATCAAAAAACATCAGGACCATTTCTGTACGATCCGCGCAAAGGCGATCTGGTCGTCACTGATTTTCAGGAGACTCGTAATAAAGACCGCTGGTTCCAAGCCGCTTTGACGGTTGAAGGCAAAATCGGCAATTGGGATATGGTCTATTCTGGCGGCTATTTTGAACGCAAAGTCAACAGCAGCGCTGATTATTCCTATTACTCGGTCGCCTATGATACTTACGGATCATACTACACAAACTTCCCCACAGCGACCGGTGGCTTCCTAGATCCTTCACAATATGTGTTCTCCGGCGATAAATACACAAAGCAGACGCATGAACTTCGCTTTGTTTCGCCGGTGGAGAATCGCTTCCGTGTCACAGCTGGATTGTTCTATCAACGCCAGACCGACGCGATCGAGGCGAACTATGACATTCGCGGGTTGAGCACAATTCCGACACCGCCAAACACCAATCTGGTCCCCGTGGGTGCGGCGTATGGCGACACTGTGTTCCTGACCCGCATCGACAGAACGGATCGCGATCTTGCTGCATTTGCGGAAGCATCATACGACATTACCGACACTGTCAAATTTACTGCGGGTATCCGCGGATTTGAGGCCAAAAGCTCACTTTTCGGATTTTCCGGCTTCAACCGCAACGCGCTGGCAGCGATTTGCCTGGCAACCACCGCGACAAACCGACCGTGCGACAACGTTGACAAAAAGTACAAGGAAACCGGCGAAACGCACAAAGTCAATCTAAGCTGGCAAGTAACGCCGGAAAAGATGATCTACGCAACGTACTCGACCGGATTCCGTCCCGGTGGCAACAACCGCCGTCCTGGAATTCTGCCATTCACCTCTGACACCCTGTCCAACTATGAACTCGGCTGGAAAACCAGCTGGCTAGACCGCAAGCTGCGGATCAATGGCGCGGTATTTTATGAGGAATGGAAAGACCTGCAGTTCGGGCTTGTACCGGTCGGAAACAACGGTGTCACCAACACCTATAATGCCGGCGATGCTCGGATTTACGGTATCGAAGGCGACTTTGCGCTTTCGCTTGGCAGCCTAACGCTTTCTGGTTCGGGCACGTATATCGATGCCAAATTGACAACCGATTTTTGTCAGGTTGACGCAACTGGTAACATCGTCTGCGTGACTGGCGTTGCACCCGCTGCGCCAAAAGGCACGCGCCTGCCAGTGCAACCCAAGTTCAAGGGCAGTCTAACGGCGCGTTACGAATTCCCGATCAGCAGCTATGATGCGTTTGTTCAAAGCTCGCTCAGTTATCAAGGCGGCACACGCACCTTCCTTACCGATGCTGACTTCGCCGCCGTTGGCGCGACGCGCGGATTTACGACCTTCGACTTCTCGGCAGGAACCAGCTTTGGGGATTGGACTGTCGAGGCGTTTATCCAAAACGCCTTTGACAAACGGGGGCAGTTAGGACTGAACACGGCGTGTTCAACCACAATTTGTGGCCCCTATTCGAGAGCGTACACAACCAAGCCGCAATTATTTGGGTTGAAGCTGGGAACAAAGTTCTAAAAAGTTTCGTCGAAAGACGGGAGGGGAGGAAGCCGGGTCCGAAAGGGTCCGGCTTTTTCCGTTTTAGGGCTTAGCGCCACCGCCCCATAAACCGATTGTCCGCGATCACCTCGCGTGCACAATTATGCCCGGGTGCGCCCGTAACGCCGCCACCGGGATGACTCCCCGCGCCGCACATATACAGCCCCTTAAACGGTCCGCGATACGCGCCATGACCCAGCACTGGCCTTGCGGTCCAAAGTTGGTCGAGACTCATATTGCCATGCATGATGTCGCCGCTGGCTAGGCCAAATTTACGCTCCAACCCTTTGGGGCTGAGGACTTGTCGGCCAAGAATTGACGCGCGAAATCCCGGTGCATGCGCCTCGACCGTATCGATAATGCAGTCGGCGGCAGCACCTTCCTCGGCATCCCAGTCGCGACCATCGGGCAGCTCGGGCGCGAATTGCTGGCAGAATAGGCTGGCGACGTGTTGCCCCTCTGGCGCAAGGCTATCGTCGATCACCGACGGTATCAGCATTTCGACGATAGGCTTTTTCGACCAGCCATAACGTTTGGCATCCAAAAACGCCTCGTCCATATAATCCAGCGTTGGCGCGAGGATGATACCCGATTGGTGATGTTCGCCCGGTTCGGGCAGGCAAGTGAACTTGGGTAGCTCTGACAAAGCAACATTCATGCGAAATGTGCCGCTACCAGCCTTAAAGCCACGCACTCGGCGCTTGAATTCGGGTTTTAGATCCGCGTCATCGAACATCCGTTCGTAAAGAATTTTCGGCCCGACATTGGCGATGACGCGGTCCGCCGCAATCTGTTCGCCGCTTTCCAACCGCACGCCCGCAACTTTGCCGCCATCGACCAGTACCCGTGATACCGGTGCCTCTAGGCTGATCTCCACGCCCAGCTGCTCGCACACCTTTGCCATGATCTGCGTGATCGCACCCATGCCACCGATGCTGTGCCCCCACGCGCCTTTCTTGCCGTTCACCTCGCCAAAGACATGGTGCAACAACACATAGGCACTGCCGGGAGTATCCGGCGACGCGTAATTGCCAACAACGGCATCAAAGCCAAACGCCGCTTTAACCGCTTCGCTTTCAAACCAGCTATCCAGCAGCGTGCGTGCTGACTTGGTGAACAAGTCGAGCACGTCACGCTGCCGCTCGATCGGAAGGCCAGCAAGCTTGCGACCCTGAAGGGCTCCGTCGATCAAGGTCTTAACGCCATCCCCGACATTGGGTGGCGATTTCATGGCAAGGTCGCGTAACACATCGGCCACAACCTCTAGGCTATCATAATATTCGGGCAAAACCGCCGCGTCATGTTTGGAAAAGCGCGCGAACTCCGCCTGTGTACGCTCCATCCCGCCGCCTAGTTTCAGATAGCCACCGTCTTCCTGCGGTAGGAAATTCGAAATCGGTCGTTCGATTACACGATAGCCATGGTCGGCCAGCTTCATATCGGCGATAACTTTCGGCTGCAGCAGACTGACGGTATAGCTTGCCACCGAGTTACGAAAGCCGGGATGGAATTCCTCGGTCACTGCCGCGCCGCCAATGACATCGCGGCGTTCAACGATGCGGACTTTCAGGCCAGCCTTTGCGAGATAGAATGCGCAGACAAGGCCGTTATGGCCGCCGCCGATAATGACGGCATCGTATTTTTTGGTCATGCTCTGTTGCTCCAGCCCGGCGCGGGGCGCTGTTCGAGGTTAGCCTCTGGTATGAGTTGGCGGACATGCGCGCAGAACGCTTTGAGGCAGACCTCTTTGTCCGACAGCGGACCCATCGTGAAAGACCGGCTCGCCATGCCCTGTTGGACACGCGTGATCAGTACGGTGTCCTCGGCATTGACCTGCCGGTTGATGCGCCAGTTGAGATAGCGCGCAGCGCGCATCTCGCGCCGGCTGTCCGGCAAGACATAGCTGATCTCTCGGATCACGCAGCTGGTTGGACCAGTCGGCAGCCATTGCATGAAATCCACCTGATCAGGGTAGATGTCGAAAGCGACCGACGGCCAAAGTTTGAAATACAACCAACGCCGCTGGCTTGCTTCGGGCAGATGCGGCACATCGGGCAACAAAGTCTGATACAGGCGTTCCGACCAATTCGCCGATGGCCGGTCAACCAGATCACCCCACATGCGGTCAACATACGGCTCAGCCTCCACGCCATAGCTTTTGCCGAACAACCGCGTCAGACCGGGATGCGCGACGGCAATGTGCAGACCGTCGGAGTAATTGTCGCCGACATTCTTCCAGTTCACGTCGCGTTCGCGTACCGTGACGCGGCCAAGGGCTTGCAGTTCTTCAAACCGATATGGCTGGATCTGCGTCTCGTACGGCGCCATCATATCAGCAACCGACGGACCGCCACTTTCAAGGCGGGCGAAGATGAAGCCCTGCCAAACTTCAATATCGACAGTGACCAATCCCGCCTTGGCTTTATCGAGCGTCGGATAAGAGGCACTATCGGGCACGCCCGTCAACCGCCCATCAAGATCATAGGTCCATGCGTGATAGGGACAGACCAGCTTTTTGGCGCAACCGCTGGAGCCATCAACGAGACGCGAACCGCGATGGCGGCAGACATTTGTGAAGGCGCGCAAGCTATTGTCGGTCTGGCGCACGACGATGACGCTTTCGCCTATATAGTCGAGGCTGTGCCAGTCACCAGCATTAGGGACGTCGGAAACGTGGCAGACCACTTGCCAGCCGGGGCGGAAGATGCGGTCGTTTTCCAGTGCCGCAAATTCAGGGTCGGAATAGGTCCAGGCAGGCAACGACCAGCCGTCAAGCGGATCGGTTGTTGCATCGCCGGAAACAGCAGGAAAACCGTTCGAAACTGACAAAGTTGACACCAAGAAGCTAATTGTTATACAATCGTATAACAATGTCTGAGACAAAGCAAGCCTTTACGCGTGAGCATCCGGAATTGCGCAGGTTCGAATTCGTAGAAGCCTGTGCCCGCTGCCTTGCCCGCCTTGGCGCGCAAGGCACATCGGTGCGGGCGATTTGCGCCGAAGCCGGTGTCTCGCCCGGACTGTTGCGGCATTATTATAGCGGTGTCGATTCCCTCATCGCCGCGACTTATCGCTGGACTGGACAGCGGGTCCAGACCGCGCTTGCCGACGCCGTGGCCGCCGCCCCGCAGACGCCCCGCGCGCGGTTGCTGGCCTATCTGACCGCCAGCTTTGCGCCGCCGATTGCCGATCCTGAATTGCTGGCAACATGGCTGGCCTTTTGGGCATTGACCAAAACCGACCCGCAGATTTCGGCTTTGCATAAAGATATCTACCGCGACTATCGCGCTGAGCTGGAGGCATTGCTGGCCGCTTGCCAGCCCGGCGACCACCGGCTGACTGCGGTGGCCTTAACCGCTTTGGTCGATGGGCTTTGGTTGGAGTTGAGCCTTGGCAACCCGCCCTTTACCCGCGACGAGGCAGGGCAACTGGTGGAAAAATGGCTCGGCGCGCTGCTCGATCAGGCTGGGTGATAGCGACCCTCAAAGACAACGCCTTTGATCTGCGTTTCACGCAACTTTGAACGTCCCAGCGCATAAGGATCATCGGCCAGCACCGTAAAATCAGCCTTTTTGCCAACTGATATCGAGCCCACCAATCCATCCATCCCAATCACCTGTGCCGCCTCGATCGTAATCGCGCGCAAGGCTTTGTCGACGCTCAACCGTTCCTTCGGCGCTTGCACTTTCCCGCCAATGGTCACGCGGTTTGCCGCAACCCATGCGAGGTAAAACGGATCAATCGGGGCCATGTTGAAATCACTATGCAGACCCAGCGGCACGCCCAATTTTTCCAGCGACCCTAGCCGGTTCATATGCGCCGCCCGTTTCGGCCCCAGCCCATGCTCTGCATAGACGTCACCCAGAACGCGGATGTAATTCGGCTGCGCCGATACCATCAAGCCCATCTGCCTTATCCGCGCGTTTTGCTTAGCAGTGGAATAGCCAAGATGCTCCAATGTGATCGTTTGCCCTGCCCGTTTGCCAAGCGCGCTTAATCCATCGAGCACCACATCCAGACCCTGATCGCCGTTGACATGAATGTGCAACGAAAAGCCCGCGTCCCAAAACCGCCGCATCTGGGCGGTCATCACAACAGGTTCGGTTATCCATTTACCAATATGCCCATCGGTATAGCCCGGCGGGTTCATCATCATGCTGAGCGAAAAGAACGCGCCATCGGCAAACAGTTTTATCCGTCGGTCAATACGAATTTGGGATCGCGACCAGCGGCTTTGCATATCGGACACCCACGCGTACAAATCAACATCGGCGGCAACATTATTCGCCATCGGCATCAGCATGACCCGCGACGGACTGTCGGGCCGGTCGAACGCAGCGGAGATCATTGATGCCTCTGGGTTGAATCCGGCGATAATCCCTGTTGCCAGATCGGCAATGGTGGTCACGCCAGAACGCAGCATCATTTGCTGCATCCCCTTTAAGCCGGATTGGATTTTGGCAGGCGTGACAATGTGCGGGCGCAAATGTTCGATGGCGATCAACAACGCTGTTTCGGCAAAAACACCTTTGTCAAAGTTGGCGTGGTTCGAATCAACTTTTGCGGCGACAACAGCAGCATCAAACGCCGCGCGTTCTGCAAAACCCCATGCGCGCATCGCGGCGCTGTTCAGGATGACTTCGTGAAAGCTACGCTGCCAGATGATAATCTGCCGGTCAGGCGCAATCCGGTCTAGTGCGGCACGATCAATTGGCCCGTGAAACAGTTCATGATGCCCCCAACAGATAAACGGATTGGCATCCGACCGCGCCAATTCTTCCTTGAGCCGCACATAATAGTCCGCAGGCGTTTGCGCGCCCTTGAATGTTCCCGATGGCAGCACCCAATCCTCTGGCGCGACAAAGGGCAGGTTCAGCATGATCGCCGATTGTATGGGGTGAACGTGGGGATCGATCAGGCCGGGCATGAGCACCGCATTTTCAAAGCGTTTATCAACCTCAACTGTTCGTCCGCCAGCTAATCGTTTCATCTCTGACAGCGTGTTGGCCACGCCCAAGATCACGCCGTCTGCAACTGCAACAAAGCGCGCTGACGACATTTTTGCGTCCATCGTAATGATCCGCTTTGCAGGGTAAATGGTCACTGGACCGCTGGTTGATCCCAACAGGATCGGCGACACCCCCAACAATGCCAGCATTTCACGGCGCTTTATCTGCATTTCTAATCTCCCCAGCCGATCAATAGCGAAATGCGAAAAAATGCAAAGACACAGTCTTCTAAATTGGGTCAATCAACACGCGCGCGGAACACCAACGTAAAGCTGCTTGGCGCAGACAGCGAGCCTGCCGCCATGGAACCTTGGGGATTGATCCGGATACCTGTGACATTGCCATCATACCCAGCACCATCGGGAGCAGGCGTCAAACTATAAGGAGCGCCGCCGCCTGGTTGGCCAGACCAGCTGACATCAGTGCCATAAGTAAAGGTCAGACCGCTGGAATTCGCACCATCAATGAAGGTGACCGGAGGGCCCGAAGATGTTGCCACATAAGCCGCGACGTTCGACGGCATGATATCTTCAACGGTCAGGCTGTTACTATCGATGGCCGCGGTCCCCTCGTTATAAACGGTGATCCGATATTCAATAAACGCTCATGGTAACGATTTCGGATTAGCTCCGCTGACGCCATCGGTGATTACTGATGATGTTTTTTCGATCCTGAGGCCCACTGTGCTTGGCGTCACAGTTGCGCTATTGTTCGATCCCAGAGGATCGGCGCTGGTTGCACTAATCGTCGCGATATTCTGATAGTCGCCGCTGGCATTCACTGTTGCGTCGATGACCAGCGTTGCGTTGGTTCCCGGCAACAGATCGCCCACGGTCCAAAGTGGCGCGCTATAGGTTCCGGCGCTAGGGGTTGCGTTGTCAAAGCTGTAACCGGTTGGTAGCGCATCGGATACTTCAACGCTTCGTGCCGTGGATGGACCGTCGTTGATGGCGGTTACGGTAAAGGCGACAGGGATTCCGACTGCTGGTGTGGGGTTGGAGATTGTTTTGGTTACACGCACGTCGGCGCTGCGGGTGAGCGTATTGGTGTCGCTGGCCTGATTATTGGCTGAAACCGGGTCGAACACACCCGCTACTGCCGGGTCAACAAGCACTTGATTCACGACATTGGCGGCCATGCTGCTGGGGTCGGCTGTCGCGGTCAGCGTAATCGTTGCTGTGCCTAATGGCGCGAGAGTGACGGCCGTATTGATTGAACCCGTTCCTGATGGCGTTGCGCATGTTGAGGGGCTGACAGCGCTGCAGCTCCATGATGGAAAGGCGAGGTCGGCGGTTTCATTATCGACCACCGGAAGTCCAGCCACTGAGAGCGCGCCGCTGTTGTTGGTGATGGTGATGGTATAGGTTGTGTTTGTGCCCGCGACCATGGTGGACACCGCATCGGCTTTCGTCACGGAAACATCGGCGTTGCCCGAACTGGTTAGCGAGGCAGAGCTGCTATTGACGTTGCTTGCCCCTTGGGTTGAGGTCAGGCTGTTTGTAGGAATGACATTGGTCAATGTTCCAACAGCATTTGTTGTGACATCAACCCCAAGCTCGCAGGTCGCGCCCGAACTGATCGAGCCACCACTGATCCCGAAACTGCCAGCACCCGGTGTTGCATTGATTGTCGCCGTGCAAGTGCCGCTGGTGGCCACAAAGCTTGCATTGGCTGGCGATTTAACCACTAGCCCGGCTGGCATATTATCGGTCAGCGAAACCCCTGACAGTGCTATGCCGATAGCGGGCGGGTTGTTGATAAAGATCGTGATTCGCGATGTGCCGCCGGGAATAAGCGAGGTCGGGCTAAAGGTTTTGTTGACCGAAACGCCATCGACAACATTGATTGTCCGGGTCGCCGCAGAGGTGTTGGCTACGCTGCCCGCCACACTATTGGCGGTCACATTGCCGACTGGAATTGTGTTGGTGTAAGTCCCGGTTGTCGATGCCGCCTGAACATTGACGGAAACAGTGCAGGATGCCGAAGATCCGATGACTGTCCCAAGCGACGCTCCCGACAGGCTGAAGCTTGTCGCCCCCGGCGTGGCCGTTACCGTGCCGCCGGTGCAGGTTGTGGCTGGAGTAGGTGTCGGTGCAATAACAAATCCCGCAGGCAAAGGGTCGGTCATCGCCAGTCCAGTAAAGAGCGAAGCGCCCAAAGTGCGGGTGATCGTCACGGTGATCCGGGTGACGTTGTTGCGGACGACCGTTGCGGGTGAAAAAGTTTTGGCGGCCGTCAGCGGCGCGACCACAGAAATGGCCGCAGTTGCCGCAACCGGATTATTTCCTAGACTTGTCTGAAGGCCGGTTGCAGCGGCTATTGTGTTGGTTCTCGTAGTAATGGCGGCAACATTATCGACCTGCACGGGAACGGTGATGGTGCATGTGCCGGGAACAGTCGCACTGCTCGCTTGTGGTATTGTTCGCCCGGTCAACATGATCAGGGTTGTTCCGGGTGATGCCGTCAGCGTGCCTACGCCACCGCAAGTCGTGCTGGCCGCAGGGCTGGCGGCGATAGTGATATTTGCTCCCATGGTATTCAGATTGTCGGTGAAATTGGTAATCGTCGCAGTGCTGGCCGTGCTTCGGTTGATCAGTGTGATGGTCAGCGTGGTAACCCCGGTGCGCGGAACCGATGTTAGGCTGAATGCTTTTGAGACGGCTACAGACGACACGGTTAAAGTGGCGGTTGCACTGTTGTAACTGATACCGGCCAGATTGCCGGCTGGGACAGAATTGACGTAATTTCCATTGGCAGCCGCAGTTACAGGCGCGGTGATCGTACAACTGGATGAACCGATGCCTGTTGGCGCAGCGGGTAAGGTTCCGCCTGTCACGCTAAGCGACGATGCCGTGAAGCCGGCTGTACCTCCGCAAGTTGTGTTCGCGGGCCCGACGACGGTAACGCCTGCTGGCATCGCATCGGTGAAGTTGAAACCGGTGATCGCAGTCGCATTGAAGTTGCGCAGCGTAATGGTCAATGTGCTGCTGCCACCGGCAATGATCCCTGCGGGTGAAAAAGCTTTGGTGACCGACGCAGCTTTCTGCACGCGAATAACACCATTAATGTTGGAGCTGTTTCTTGCGCCTTGGGCCGAAGTGACGGTATTGGTACTCAACCTGTTGGTGGCATTGGCATCGAACGGCGAAGTGTTGGGCAAACTTGCAACAATATCGGCAAAAATGACACAATTGCCATTGGCAGGAATGATTCCGCCGCTCAGAACAAGGTTTGTTCCGCCCCCGACTGCAGACACAGTGCCGCCGCATCCGTTTGACACATTGGGAACAGCTGCCAACACCAGCTGCATCGGAAAAGGGTCGTTGAAGGCAACGTTGGTCAGTGGAAAACCATTGCTGTTATTCAACTGAATTCGCATCCGTGACGGCGTGCCGTTGCCGTGGATATTGGTGGGCGTAAAGCTCTTGCTGCCAGTGATCGCATTGACGCTGCTAACCGACAATGTTGCCGTTGCGTTGGAAGTTGAGCCGCCAATGCTGCTAGATACATTGGTCGTCGGAATTGTGTTCGCATAACTTGCCGGAGCGGACGAAGGATTGGCTACAACCTGCACCGTGATTATGCATTGCCCGGCGGTTCCGCCTGACTGGGCAGCTACCGTTCCACCACTTAATGTCACCGTGGTCGCACCCGGCGTTGCCGTGACCGTACCGCCGCAGCTGTTTGAGAGCAGCCCCCCAGATGCGATTGTCAGTCCAGTCGGCGACGTCGGCAAATTGTCGGTCAGATTGACTGACGTTGCGACTGTTGCCGTGTTGTTGAATATCTGAATTGTCAGCGTAGACGTGCCGGCAGGCGGAATGTTGGCAGGCGAAAAGGATTTATTGACCAGCAATTGCGCCTGCGCGCCAATGGGCAGAGAAAATGCCAGAAACATCCCTGCGGCGAGTTGCCACATATTTCGCAACGAAAGTGCTTTTCTCCACATACCCGTATCCAGCTATCGCATGCGCTAAAATTTCATGCAAGATTAACGGGTAAACTCTTATGTCATCCCATTCGCGTCTGTTATGCTGCTGAGCTTCGCACTGGAATAGTTTCAAATGAAACGTTATGCGAAGGGCATGACCAATATGACATATGCCCGCTATTTGGCGCTCGATGACTTGCTCGCCTGCCAGC
Organism: Sphingorhabdus sp.; assembly: GCA_040079555.1. Lineage (GTDB taxonomy): Bacteria > Pseudomonadota > Alphaproteobacteria > Sphingomonadales > Sphingomonadaceae > Sphingorhabdus_B. The sequence goes on from JBEBKE010000010.1 coordinate 15,888, forward strand.
AACCGCAGTCTGATCTTGATGATGAAATGCTGTTTATCATCATCCACCAGACCAAAGAATTGTGGCTGAAACAGATCATCCGCGAGATGCTGTTTGCCAAGGCGCAAATACAGGCCGATGCTTTGGTCCCGGCCTATAAGGCCCTTGCGCGGGTCAGCCGGATACAAGCAGTGATGACGCTCAGCTGGGACGTGCTGTCGACCATGACACCGAGTGACTATACGCGGTTCCGGCACGTTTTGGGGCCAAGTTCAGGCTTTCAATCCGACCAATTCCGCACCGTCGAGTATCTGTTGGGGCATAAGGATGGCGCGTTCCTGAAATATCAGGACGACCGGCCAACGGCGCAGTCGGCGATGCAGGCAGCGCTGGAAATGCCGAGCATCTGGGACGACGCCATTGCGGCGGCCGCCCGTGCGGGGCTTGCCATCCCTGACGATGTTTTGAGCCGCGATTTTAGCCAGCCTTATGCCGTCAGCGATGCCGTCGAGGCTGCGTTTCTGAACGTCTATCGCGACACAGACCGTTATTGGGAACTCTACCAACTCGCCGAAAAACTGGTCGATCTTGACGATGCCATGGCGACGTGGCGGCACAAACATGTGTTGACCGTTCAGCGCATCATAGGCGGCAAGCGCGGGACTGGCGGCACTGCAGGCGTCAGCTATTTGCAGGCCACGGTATCGAAACGCGCCTTTCCCGAACTTTGGTCATTACGGACCGAATTGTGACCTATCGCAGCCTATTTTCCCGCGCACTGTCCGCCGCTCCGGATCGGCTTCATTTCGCAGCGCACAGCCACCACCTGTGGCCGGATGCAAGTTTTGATGGGCAAGCCGCAGCATGGACAGATGCAGCGAGTCTGGCGGACTTGAAATGGGGTAAGGTGATGGGGCCCATTTGGACGCAGGCGCAGGCGCATATCGCCCGCGAACTGAAACTGCCCGATCCACCGACCATCGCCTTTTCCGCAAACACTCATGATTTTCTGGTGCGGCTCGTCTCTGCGATTCCCAAACGGCCAGTCCGGGTGCTCGCGACCAATGGCGAGTTCCACAGTTTCCGTCGCCAAATGTCTCGCTGGATCGAAGCTGGCGAAGTGTTGCTGGAAACGGTTCCGGTAGAGCGGATTGTCGAGGCCGCACAGCTTGGCACCTATGATCTAATTTTTGCCAGCCAAGTGCTGTTCAATTCTGGCGCAATTTTGGGCGACATCGAAGCATTGGCAAATCTGGCCCAGCCCGAAGGACCATGGGTCGTTGTCGACGGCTATCATGGCTTTATGGCCGTTGAGACAGATTTGTCCGCTGTTGCCGACCGGATATTCTATCTTTCAGGCGGCTATAAATATGCGATGGCAGGTGAAGGTGTTTGCTTTTTGCACGCACCGCCAGGGTTTGCACCCCGCCCCGCCGTGACTGGCTGGTATGCTGCGTTTGACGATCTGGCGTTGGCACCGGGAACGATAGGGTATGCCCCTGATGGGCGACGTTTTTTGGGGAGTACCTTTGACCCATCCGGCCTGTACCGGTTTAACGCGGTGCAGCAGATGCTAGCGACCGAGGCGCTGACGACAAAGACCATTTCGGCGCATGTCGCGGATTTGCAGCGACAATTCGTCGATGCAACGCCGCTGCCTTCATTGCACCTGCTCAATAAGTTAGGCGATGGCCCACATGCCCGGTTCTTAGCCTATCAAGGGGCAGAGTCACCCGCACTCCATGCTGCGCTCGAAAGCCATAATGTCATCACCGATGTGCGCGGCGATGTGCTGCGCATAGGCTTTGGCCTTTATCAAAACGCAGAGGATGTGGCGCGAATGATAGAGGTCCTGCGGGCGATATAATCAGCCTTTACGCTGATCCTCAACCATATCCGCCGCAAGCTCCAGCCCAGCCTTGCCCGATGCCGCAGTATGCGCGGGGGCATGGGGATGTTCGACATATTCGGGCTCTTCAACCTCCAACATGCCTTCCCATTTGGTGATAACCGATGTGGCAACGCTGTTTCCAACGACATTGGTCGCGGTCCGCCCCATGTCGAGAAAAACGTCGATGCCAAGGATCAGGCCGACCCCTTCGGCGGGCAATCCAAACTGGGCCAATGTCGCGGTAATAACAACGATACTTGCGCGTGGAACAGCGGCGATTCCTTTTGAACTCACCATCAACGTCAGCAGCATCAATATCTGCGTCCCGATATCTAACGGGATGTTATAAGCCTGCGCAATGAAGATCGTTGCAAAGCTCATGAACATCATGGAGCCATCAAGATTGAAGCTGTAGCCCAGCGGCAGCATGAAGCCGGAAATGCGGCGCGGCACGCCGAAACGGTCTAGCTGTTCAAAAAGCTTGGGCAAGGCCGCTTCGCTGCTAGCGGTTGAAAAGGCGATTAACAGAGGCTCGCGAATATACCGCATTAGCGTCAAGATTCGGCCACGCAGGAACAATGCGCCTACGCTTAGCAAAATCACCCAAAGAATGAGCAGAGCAAGATAAAAATCGCCAATCAGCTCGGCAAAGTCCCATAGGATATCGAGGCCTTTGTCAGCTATTACGGCGGCCATAGCACCAAATACAGCAAACGGTGCAAAGCGCATCACGTAACCTGTCATTTGCAGCATCATTTCTGCGAGCGCGTCACAGCCCCTCACCAGCGGCTTGCCGCGTTCGCCGATTGCCAGTGTCGCCACACCAGCAAAAACCGAAAACACCAGTATTTGCAGTATATTATTTGTTGCCATCGCCTCCATGGCGCTTTTCGGGAAGATGTCAGTTATAAATTCGGCGAAGCTTTTGCCCGTTGCGCCTTGGGCCGCTTTCGCAGCTTCAGCTGCACCTGAGATATCCACGTCGACGCCGGGCTGGAGAACGTTGACAAGGACCAAACCGAGCGCAATCGAGATGAAGCTCGCGATAATGAACCAGAGGATGGCACGAAACCCTATGCGTCCGATCGCGGACGTATCCCCCATATGGGCGATACCAACGATGATCGTTGACAACACCAGCGGAGCAACGAGCATCTTGATCAGGTTCAGGAAAACATTGGGAAGGATTTTCAAATTATCCATGTACTGCTTTAGCAGCGCCGCATCGCCTGCCACCTGAGTATGCAGAATTTGGCCGACGATTATTCCCAGCACCATCCCGCCAATAATCCAGAGTGTCAGCCGCCGGTCCATAAAATTTCCCTTACCCTATTTGTCTTTGGCAAGGTGGTAACGCAGCGCCCGCCATCGGGCAAGCGGCCAGCGTAAATTCGGTTTCAGATGCAACTATCCGGTTGTTTGGCCGTATCAACAAAGGCATAGATGCAGAAAAATCGAAGACGCGGAGCCCGAACGTCATGAGCAAGCCTGATCCGAAATTGCTGAACCCCATAATTGCAGCGATGACCACACGGTCATTACCCGGGGAAAGCGAAGGTTTTGACGAAAAAGCCGCGACCGAGGCGGCGACGTTTATGTTGGCGGCCGCTACGCAGCGCGCACCCGGAAAGCCGAATATCCAGATCGAAACTTTCTCTGATCATCAGGGCAAGCTAGCGATGCGGATCGCCATTTCGAACGACGATATGCCATTTTTGGTCGATTCAACTGCTGCTGCCTTGGCCGCTGCGAACATTGGCATCATTCGTCTGATCCATCCGGTGCTTGATGTGACGCGCGATGACCAAGGTGTGCTGCAAAGCGTTTCGGATAAAAAGGGATCAACCGGCAAACGCGAAAGCTTTATCTATCTGGAAGCCGCGCGGGTTGATGCCAAGGAACGCAACGCGCTCGCCAATCATCTGGCCTCTGTGCTGAACGATGTGCGCTGCGCGGTCACCGACTGGCGCAAGATGCAGGGCGCAATGGCCGAAGACGCCGACGGCTTGCCCGACGGCGAAGGCGCGGCGCTTGTCCGCTGGTTCATGGATGGCAGCCTAACAGTGCTGGCGCATGAGCAGATTGCGTTGGATGGCACGCGCCAAAACCGGCTTGGCCTATCACGCTCCAACGATACAGCCTTGCTATCCGAAGAAAGCATCGAACGCGCGCGCAAATATTTTGCGGAGGGTGGCCGTGCGCCCTTGATGCTGAAATCCAGCCGCAACTCGACCGTCCATCGGTCGGTTCAGCTAGATATCATCGTTGTACCTTTGCGTGACGGCGAGGCAGTCACAGGTCTGTCGGTCACCGGCGGCCTGTGGACAAGCTCTGCCTTGGCAACACCGCCCGAACGCATCCCATTGCTGCGCACGCATCTGGCGAACCTGATGACACGCTTTGGCTTTGATCCATCGGGCCATGCGGGCAAAGCGATGGCGCATGCCTTGACCGCATTGCCGCATGATTTGCTGGTCTCGTTCAATCAAGCCGATCTGGAGCGCGTGACACTAACTGCAATGTCGCTGACCGACAGGCCACGGCCAAAGCTGCTCGCGGTACGCTCAGCCTTGGGGCGGCATTTGTTTGTTTTCGTCTGGCTACCGCGCGACGAGATTTCCACCGGGCTGCGACGGTCGATTGAGGCGATGTTGACCGAGGTCAAAGGCGCGTCGGTGCTCGGCTGGTCAATCAGCCTTGAGGACGGAGGCATGGGTCTGCTGCGTTATCTGCTCGATTTTGAGGATCGCAGCGTCAAAATCGACGAGGGCAATCTCGACGCCCGCTTGCAATTGATGGTGCGCGGATGGGAGCCGGCGGTTGAGGCGGAATTGGCGCGATTAACCGACGAGAAACGCGCCGCAGCAATGATGGTTCGCTACGCGTCTGCCTTTCCGCAATCGCACCGCGCAACTTATGCAGCGGGCGAGGCCGCGAAGGATATGCTCGGCTTGCTGGCCATGGAACGCGACCATAGCCGCATCGCGCGGCTGGTTGCCGACAAAGACACATCGGCATCAACGCTAAGCCTGAAAGTTTACAACACAGGCGGCGCAATGCCTTTATCCGACGTTGTCCCGGTGCTCGAAAATTTTGGCTTTAATGTGATTGAGCAGGTGCCAACCCCGCTTGGCGATGGCACATTGGCGTATATCCATGATTTCCATCTGGGCTTACGCGGCAGTGGCGATAGCGCAACGCTGCTGGCGCGTTCTGCCGTGATCGAAGCGGCGCTGTCGCAAGTGCTGGACGGCCAGGCCGAAAACGATGCGTTCAACCAGCTAATAACGCTTGCCGGATTGGAGCCGCGCGATGTCGTCTGGTTCCGTGCTTGGTTTCGCTATTTGCGCCAGACCGGCCTTGCTTACGGCATCCCAACGGTCGTTGCTGCCCTTGGCAATCATGCCGCGATGGCACGGGCGATTGTCGCATTGTTCGTGACGCTGCACGATCCGGCGCATAAGGGCGACCGGGTTAAGGACGCCGCAAAGCTCGATGCGCAAATCGTCGAAGGTCTAAGCAAAGTCGCCGCAATTGACGAAGACCGCATCCTGCGCCTGTTCCGCGCCGTGGTGCAAGCGTGCCTTCGCACCAATGCCTTTGCCCCTGCCGCAAATGAAGCGCTGGCGTTTAAGCTCGACAGCGCCAAAGTTCCCGGCCTGCCCGCGCCTTTGCCTTGGCGCGAGATTTTTGTGTATTCGCCCCGCGTTGAGGGCATCCATTTACGCGCCGGTCCCGTCGCCCGTGGCGGGCTGCGCTGGTCTGACCGGCGCGACGATTTCCGCACCGAAGTACTCGGCCTGATGAAAGCGCAGCGCGTTAAGAATGCGGTGATTGTGCCAACTGGCGCCAAAGGTGGTTTCTATCCCAAACGCTTGCCCGATATGCGTGTGGACCGCGATGCTTGGTTTGCCGAAGGAACCGAAAGCTACCGAATCTTCATCCGCACGTTGCTGTCCGTCACCGACAATCTGGTCGATAACAAAGTCGTCCATCCCGATAGCGTGGTCATCCACGACGGTGATGATCCCTATTTCGTGGTCGCCGCTGACAAAGGCACAGCGACATTTTCGGACACCGCCAACGCCATCGCGCTGGAACGTGGTTTCTGGCTGGGCGATGCTTTCGCTAGCGGTGGTTCGGTCGGCTATGACCATAAAGCAATGGGGATTACCGCCAAAGGTGGCTGGGTTTCCGTCCAGCGCCACTTCGCCGAAATGGGCATTGATGTGCAGAAAGAGCCAGTCACCGTTGCAGGGGTCGGCGACATGTCGGGCGACGTTTTTGGAAACGGCATGTTGCTGTCAAAGTCGATCAAGCTGGTCGCTGCGTTCGACCACCGCCACATCTTCATCGACCCCAATCCCGATGCCGCCGCAAGCTGGAGGGAACGCGCGCGTTTGTTCAAGCTGCCGCGTTCCAGCTGGCAGGATTATGACGCAAAGCTGATCTCCAAAGGCGGCGGTGTGTTTGCCCGCAGCGAAAAAGAGATCAAGCTGTCGCCCGAAATCCGCGCGCTGCTGGGGCTTGATGCGGCAACGATAGAACCTGCCACATTGATGAAGGCTATCCTGAAAGCTGATGTCGGCCTGTTGTGGTTCGGCGGCATTGGAACCTATCTGAAAGACGCCAGCGAAGCGCATAGCGAAGTCGGCGATCCCGCCAACGACGCACTGCGCATCAACGCCCAAGAATTGCGCGCCAAAGTCATTGGCGAAGGCGCCAATCTAGGCCTGACGCAAGCGGCACGGATCAGCTTTGGCTTACTAGGCGGACGGCTCAACACCGACTTTATCGACAACAGCGCTGGCGTCGATTGTTCGGATAATGAGGTCAATATCAAGATCGCGCTGAACGCCGAACTGGCGGCAGGAACGCTGAAGATCGAAGACCGCAACGTCTTGCTCGCCAGCATGACCGACGATGTCGCTGAACTGGTGCTGGATGATAACCGGATGCAGACGCTGGCGCTGTCGATTGCCGAAAGCGGCGGTGTTGGCGACTTGCCGGCCTATGTCCGACTGATGGAAACGTTTGAAAGTCAGAACAAATTAGACCGCGTGGTCGAGGGGCTGGAGGCGAACGATGAATATCTGCGCCGCGAAGGCGAAGCCAAGGGGCTGACCCGGCCAGAACTGGCGATCTTGTTATCGACCGCCAAATTGGCAGCGCAAGATGCCGCCGAGGAAGGCCCGCTGGCGGCTGATCCGGCGATGGATGCTGAACTGCTTGCAGCCTTCCCCGCGCCGATGGCCAAGGCGCATAAGCAAGCGATCCTGACGCACCGATTGCGGCCGCAAATCATCGCGACCAAATTGGCCAACCGGATGATCAACCGCATGGGGATGCTGCACCCGTTTGAACTCGCCGAGGAAGAAGGTTGTTCGATGGCTGTGGTCGCAGAAGCTTTTGCTGTGGCTGAACGCTTGTTTGATTTGGCGACATTATGGGCCGAAATTGACGCGGCGAAAATCCCCGAAGCTGCGCGCATCATGCTGTATAATCAGGTCGCGGTCGAAACGCGCGCGCATATGGCGGACATGATCCGCAACGGTCGCGAAGGCCGCAGCGTCGGCCAGGCTGTGGCGGATTATGCGCCGGTGATTGAAACACTGTCGTCGGCGGCAAAGGAGTTGCTCTCCCCCGACGCGGTGGCACAGGCGGATGCCTATGGCGAAAAGCTAACACTTGGCGGCGCACCTGCAAAGCTGGTCGCAAAGCTGGTTCGCATGGCACAATTGGACGGCGCAATCGGCCTTGCCACTTTGTCCACCGAACATAAAGTTGACGCCAAAGAGTTGACCAAAGCCTTTGTCGCTGTTGGTGATGCTTTGGGGCTTAGCTGGGCGCAGAACGCAGCGATGCAAATGGATCCGCATGATCCGTGGGAGCGTTTGCTGGTTGCTGGCCTCGCTCGCGATTTTCAAGCGATGCGACTGGACTTTTTGCGCCGTCAAAAAGGCGCGCCGGGGGATGCCGTGGCGAAATGGATTTCCGCCAACCGCGTGCGCGTGAGTGCTTTCAGGGCGACGGTGGACCGTGCACGGCGGGGCGGGCTACCCACGCCTGCGATGCTCGCGCAGATTGCGGGGCAGGCACGGACTTTGTTGGGGCGGTAGCTTCAACAGAATCGCATTAATAAATACCGTTAGCCCTGAGCCTGTCGAAGGGCGTTCTAAGATGAAGACTGCCGGGGATGACTGAGGGGCGTGCTTCGACAGGCTCAGCACTAACGGTTATTTGCAGATAAGACGATAAGTCGTCACCCACGCCCCATTGGCACCAATCCAAATAGCTTGCGCTTACCCGCATCCTTCACGCGCCCGCCGCTGCCCGACTTCATCACATTGCGGCGGAACAGGTAAACACCGATGCGCACGGTCAACAACGCAAACAGCCCTTGCCCGAGTATCGCGACGCCGTGATGCCACAATGTCGGGTCCTGCGCCGCGCGCGCAATCATCGCAAAAGGCGACGAGAACGGGAAGATCGCAGCGAATGTCTCAATCGGCTGGTTGATCTTTGCCACGGTGTACATGCCGAGGAAAAAGTTGATCAGCTGCAACATTGTTACCGGCATCGACAATGTTTGCACTTCGCGCACCGTTGCGGCCTGCGCACCGATGCCGATGAACAACGATCCCAGCACCAGATAGGCCATGGCGAAATAGACGATGCACAATGTGATAAACATTGGCCAGCCGACCGCTGGGGTCGGCAACGACGGTATCGCCGAACCGGCAAGCGCGACCAGACCGAAACCAACACTCGCCCAGACGATGATGCCCAAAAACGCCATCGCCAGCATCGCAAACAATTTGCCGATGAAAACCGCATCTATCGGAACTGCGGCGGCGAGGATTTCGATAATCTTGTTGGCTTTTTCCTCAACCATGTTCGACATCACCATACCCGCAAGCAGCATGGTGAGCATGAAGACCAGCACCTGCGCCGCCTGTGCGGTCAGCAACTGTTGCTGTTTATTGTTCCCTGCGCTTTGCACGACGAGCTGTGTTTCAACGGGTGACAGCTTCATCGCGTCGCCATTGCGGGCAAAAGTCGCAAGCAAAGCAATTTCGCCTTTCCAGTTTTCGACAGGGCCTGCCGTGCCGATTAGTTTCGGCTTTTCCAGCGTGCCTTGCAGCACCGCGACCAGACCGTTTTGCGTGTTTTTCAGCATCGCTTCCGGATCAGCTGTGCTGGGTCCCAGCAATTTCAATTCGGGAAAACGCCGCTCGCCCATTTGCTCAGCCAATGCCGCACGCGCTGCCATCAATGCACGGCTGTCGTCGGCGGACATGCTGACACCAACCACGGGATTGGTGATATCGCGCGCAACTTCGCCGCCCAGCGCCCCGGCCGCGCCGCCGACCAGCAACGGGAACATCGGTCCGAGCAAGAAAAACAGAAACGCCTTTGAGAAAATGATCGCGGTGAAATCGCGGCGACCGATGACATAGGCCGATTTTATCATCTCGATCATGGCAGTTCTCCCGCAGTTGGTTGATCCATCAAAGCAGCAGCATCCTCGCCCGCAATTGCAACAAAGGCATCGTGCAGCCCGGGGCGCTCAATCGACAGCGAACGCACGCCCGCTTTTCCTTCAACTAAGGCTTTCAACAACGGTTCAACCCCTGTTTCAGGCAAAGTGAAGTGCCACCAGTTGCCCTCTGGCTTACAGTCCGCAGGGATAGCCGAACGCCAAGAGCCATCCATAGTTTCAGTCTCCAGATGCACTTGTGGACGCAGCCTGTCGCGCGCGGTGGATACCAGCCCCTCAAAGCTGACTTTCCCTTTGGCGATAATCGCGATGCGTTCGCACAATCGCTCGGCATGGGCGATGACATGGGTGGAAAAAATCACCGTCACGCCCTTGGCCGCTTGCGCGCGGATCATGCGTTCCAGCTTGCCTTGGTTGATCGCATCAAGCCCTGAAAAAGGCTCATCAAGCACAATCAGCCTCGGCTCGTGGACGATCGTGCCCATCAGCTGCACCGTTTGCGCCATGCCTTTGGACAATTGCTTGATCTGCCGGTCGGCGGCTTCGCCAAGCCCTGCTTCCTCCAGCAATACCCGCCCGCGAGCGAGGCCCTCTTTCAGCGGTAAACCGCGCAGAGCGCCCATAAAGGCGATGGTATCAACAGCACGCATCGATTGGTACAGCCCACGTTCTTCGGGCAGATAGCCGACCAATTTCGATTGGCTCAGCGGCCGATCAGAACCCAATAGCGTCCGTACACCATCATCGGGGTCGATAATCCCCAGCAGCATCCGCAATGTCGTTGTCTTGCCCGCACCATTGGGGCCAAGCACGCCATAGATACTGCCCGCAGGCACGTTGAGATCAATCCCGTCCACAGCGCGAAATCCATCAAAAATTTTGACAAGCCCGCGCGCCTCGATTGCATGCATGTGGTAATTCGCCCCTAGATATGGTTACGCCCTGATAGGGACAGCATGTGAAAAGAGACAAGACAAATATCGTTAACGCGCTGAAGGCGCAGGCGCTGGCAGAGAGCTTTGCCGTGTGTGCAATTGCGCCGGCGACGCTGGCCCCCGAAACGGGCGCGCGGTTAAAGGCATGGGTGGCCGATGGCTGTCATGGCGATATGCTGTGGATGGAGGGACGGATTGATCAGCGGGCTGATCCCGCGACGCTTTGGCCAGAAGTCCGCTCTGTCATCATGCTGGGGATGAGCTATGCGCCCGCGACTGACCCGATGGCCTTGGCCGAGCATCCTGACCGTGCACGGATTTCGATTTATGCGCAGGGCCGTGATTATCACGATGTCGTCAAAGGCGCGCTGAAACGGCTGGCTGGCTGGCTAGTGCATCAGGCGGGCGGCGAGTTGAAAGTGTTTGTCGATACGGCGCCGGTTATGGAAAAGGCGCTGGCCGAGGCATCGGGCCTAGGTTGGCAGGGTAAGCACACCAATGTTGTCAGCCGCGAGCATGGCAGCTGGCTGTTTCTCGGCGCGATTTATACGACGCTGGATTTGACGCCGGATGGATCGGGTGAAGACCGCTGCGGCAGTTGCAACGCCTGCCAAGTCGTATGCCCGACCGATGCGTTTCCTGCGCCTTATCGGCTGGATGCGCGGCGTTGTATTTCCTATCTGACCATCGAACATAAAGGCCATATCCCGCTCGAATTGCGGCGCGGTATTGGCAATCATATCTATGGCTGCGACGATTGCTTGTCCGCCTGTCCGTGGAACAAATTTGCCGAGGCCGCCGCTGCCAACAAAGCGTTTATGCCGAAAGCGGAGCTGGTCGCGCCGCGCATTGCGGATTTGCTGACGCTCGACGATACCGCGTTTCGCGCGCTGTTTTCGGGGTCACCGATCAAGCGCACGGGGCGCGACCGTTTTGTCCGCAACGTGGCGATTGCGGCGGGGAACAGTGGCGATGTGGCGATGGTTGCGCCGTTACAGGCGTTGTTGGACGATGAGAGTGAGTTGGTACGTGAGGCTGTGGGCTGGGCTTTGGAAGAACTGAACAGCTAACCTTAGCTTCGTCACCCCCGCGAAGGCGGGGGTCTATCACCGACACTATAAACTTTGCCCATGGGTGATGGATTCCCGCCTTCGCGGGAATGACGAAGGGTTTATATCACTCGTTAGGCTTACCGCCGCGACAGCGCGTTAACGCAAGCGGCACGGTCAACCTCGGCCCCGTCACTCCGCCGCGCATCGATATGCGTGACGACTTCTTGGCCGTTTTTGCCGTCAGGGTAGAGATACGCATCCAATATGCAGGGCTTGCCAGAAAATTGCAGCTTTCGGCCATAGACTTCGACAACATCGATGCGCGGTTCGCCAAACATCCGTTTTAGCTCCGCCACGTTTTTGCCCATCACATCGCCCAGCCCGCGTTTGTCGAGCGTGATAGGACGTGCGGGCAAATCCCCTGCCGGGCGATCAATCGGGACGGGCGTCTTTTTGGGCCGCTTAGCATCGCTGCCGGTCGCTCCGCACGCCGTCAACGCCAGCGCCAATCCGGCGAGTATCAAAAACCGCATCGTCATATCTTCCCTGTTTTATCATGCGCCACATGAACAGCGGCTGCCGTTGCCAAGACTGGCACAAAGAACTGAAATATCGGGATCAACATCGCAGCCACGCTCCCCAATCCCAATACAAAACGGCGTATCGCACCGATTTCTGCACGCATAGGACCGTGCCTTGCGACCAGCATATCCTCTAAATCACGCCCCAACAAATAGCCGTTGACTGCCAAAAAGGCGAGTGGTGTGCCCACGCCGCTGACCAACAGCAACAGATAAACAGGGACCATCAGCAGATTATAGCCAAGCGCACGGCCAATCGACCGCAGCCCCATCCGCGTTGCTTTGGCAAAGCTAGGGCGCTGTCCTTGCGCCGCGTAAAACGGATAATGCCGGTCCTCCACCGCGTCGATAATGTCATCGGCAAAAACCCAAGTGAAAGCAACGGCCAGACTGCGGAACAATATCCAGCCCGAAAATGCGAGTGCTGCTAGCGTTGCTGCCGCCCCCGCCATGCCATCATTGCTGGGCAAATAATAAGCAAACGCCGCATCAATCGCGTACCACAGCACAACGCCGAGTACGATGAAGGCGGCAAGGGTAAGCGCGATAACTTTGACGAGCACCAGCATCACGCGCTTGTCGGACAGGCTGGAAAAGGCAAGCGAGATGGCGCGCAACATCCCGGTGTATTAGAGGGATAAGACTCGTGAGGCAAGATGCTTGCCCTTTGCCGGTCGCATCATTAGGGCGCAGCAAAATCTTTTTGGGGAAATTGCGCACATGACTGCCACCAAATATGCTGTCTTAGCCATCGGGAATGCCATCGTTGATGTAATCTCCGATGCGGACGATGCCTTTATCGAGACTCAGTCTTTGAACAAGGGCGGCATGACATTGATCGATGCAGACCGTGCGCAGTCGCTTTATGATGCCATGGGCCCGGGCCGCGAAATCAGCGGCGGCAGCGCGGCAAACACACTGGCAGGCCTTGCCAAGCTGGGCCACAGCACCTCCTTTATCGGGCAGGTTGCCAACGATCAGCTGGGCGACGTGTTCGCGCACGATGTGCGGGCAGGCGGCATCGATTTTACCGTTACCGCACGTGAGGGCGAGCCACCGACGGCACGTTGCCTGATTTTGGTTACGCCCGATGGTCAGCGGACGATGAACACCTTTTTGGGCGCGGCGCAATATTTGCCCGAAAGCGCAATCGACAAAGCGAAGATCGAGGCATCGGCTTGGCTCTATCTTGAAGGCTATTTGTGGAACGCGCCTGAATCGCGCGCGGCGATGACCGGAGCGATCAAGATCGCCAAAGCAGCGGGCCGCAAAGTGGCGTTGACACTTTCCGACGCTTTTGTCGTCCACGGTCATCGCGATGAGTTTTTCGAGCTGATCGACGGCGGATTGGTGGACATGCTATTTGCCAATGACACAGAAGTGCGCGCGATGATGCAGACCGAGGGCACTGCCGAAGCCGTCACTGCGCTAGCTGCGCGGGTTCCGACATTGGTTTGCACACACGGCGCGGACGGGGCCGAGGCGCATCATGGTGATGAACACGCGCGCGTTCCCGCCGAGGCTGTAGATGCGGTCGTCGATACCACTGGCGCAGGGGATTTATTTGCGGCGGGCGTTTTCGCAGGGCTCGCCGAGGGCCGGAACCTGGCCGACTGCCTGACGATGGGTGCTGTCTGTGCCGCGGAAATCATTTCGCATTATGGCGCACGGCCAGAGAAGGATTTGCAGGCTTTGGTGAAGGCTCGGCTGGGGTAAAAACCAAACCCTACCCGCACAGAACCACGTCGCCCCAGCGAAGGCTGGGGCCTATCACGTCTGTCAACTAAACACAGCGCGAATTGGATAGGCGAGATAGGCACCAGCCTGCGCTGGTGCGACGTCGGCTGATGAACAGCAGAGCCAAAATTAAGAAATAAAACTTCGTCACCCCCGCGAAGGCGGGGGTCCAACACCGGCACTTTAAATTTAACGGGCAGGTGATGGATTCCCGCCTTCGCGGGAATGACGAAACTAAAAATGTCGAGTTAGTTCGATGTTGTTCCCGCAGCCGATCCGGTAATTTCCATCACTGCCGTTGCATTGGCAATAATTGGCGGCCTTAGATTTCCTTCAACCTTTTTGGCCGCCGCCACAACCCGATCAGAAATCGCTTTCAGCTCTTCATCGCCATAGCTTTTCTCCGCCGGCTGCAAAGTCACCTCGACCGCCAGCGAAACTTGCCCATCAGGCACGCCTTGCCCCGCGAACCGATCAAACAGCCGCACCGCAACGATATTGTCCTTGTCACAGCCCTTGATTGCGCGGACCAAATCGCCCGCTGGCTTATCCGCCGGATATAGAAACGCAAAGTCGCGCGTCACCGCTTGCAATGCAGGCGGCGTGAACGGAGCGCGCATGAAGCCTGCCGCTTTCTTCGCCGGAATCGCATCGAGGAAAATCTCAGCTGCAATCACCACTCCGTCCAAATCGAACGCCTTGGCCGTTGCCGGATGCAGTGTACCAAATGCGGCCAGCACATTTTTGGGGCCCATGCGCAAAGTCGCCGATTGGCCTGGATGATAATGATCTCCAGCTTCGCCCATGACCATCAGGCTTTCCGTTGCAACGCCAGCCGCCGCTAGCAAAGCCATAACCTCAGCCTTGGCATCATAAGCATCAAACTTGGCGGCTTTGCCTGAGGCCCAACCGCGCGCAGTTTTCTCTCCGCCAAGCACCAACCCCAAAGTCAGCTTTTCGCTATCTGCCAAATACCGCCGCCCAATTTCAAACAACCGCACCGACGAAGCACCGCGATCCATATTGCGCTGTGCCGCCGAGAGCAGACCGGGCAGCAACGATGGTCGCATGACCTTCATGTCTTCCGAAATTGGATTGGCAAGGCTCCACGCGCCGCCGCCAAAGGCATCAGCCTCTTTCTGCGGTAGGAACGACCAGTTGATCGCTTCATTCATCCCGCGGGCAGCCGCCGAGCGGCGCATCTTGCGCTCCAGCGATTGCAGCGGGGTTGCGGTCGGCAATGCCACACCGTCCGCGCGCGGCAGCGGCGTTGAGACAACCTGATCCAGCCCAACGATCCGCACGACTTCTTCGACCAAGTCGGCGGGACCATCGATATCACGGCGCCAAGTGGGAACAGTGACATTCCATTTGAGATCAACGGTAAAGCCCAGCCGCGTCAGGATCGCCCTTTGCGTATCATCATCGACCGATACGCCGCCCAGAGTCACCGTCAGCATCGGTACGAACGCAATTTTGCGTGGCTCCAATGGAAGCTCGCCAGCCTTGACGATTTCACTCGCCACGCCGCCGCAGATTTCGAGGATCAGCGATGTTACCAGCTCGATGCCATAACCCATAAAGCCGGGGTCAACGCCGCGTTCAAACCGTGTGCGCGCGTCCGATGTCAGCGCCAAGGCTTGGCCGGTTTTGGCAATGCGTTCGGGCGTGAAATAGGCGATTTCCAGCAGCACATCGGTCGTGTCGTCCGAACAGCCGGAATGCGCGCCGCCCATGATTCCGGCGATGTCATGCACACCGCTATCGTCGGCGATCACCGTCATCTCGCTGGTCAGGGCATAGATTTTGTCGTTCAGCGCCATAACTTGCTCGCCGTCTTTGGCACGGCGCGCAACGACAGCTCCGGTCAGCTTGGCAAGGTCGTAAACATGGCTGGGCCGACCAAAGCCAAGCATCACATAGTTGGTTATATCGACGAGCGCCGAGATCGGACGCTGCCCCGCAGCCTTTAGCCGTGCCTGCATCCAATCGGGTGACGTGCCATTTTTCACGCCTTTAATCACACGACCGAAAAAGGCAGGGCAGCCCTCGGCATCGTCGGTGCGGATTTCGATCGGGCATTTATAGCTTCCCGCAACGATAGGGGCTTTCAACGGCTTTAAAGCGCCAAGCCCCGCCGCGGCCAAATCACGGGCGATACCATGCACGCCCATGCAATCCTGCCGGTTCGGCGTAATCGCGACGTCAATGACGGGATCATCCAGCCCCGCCCAATCAGCATAACTTGCACCCTTTGGCGCATCATCGGGCAGTTCGGCGATGCCGTCGTGATCTTCGCCTAAATCCAGCTCAGCAAGCGAACACATCATCCCGTTCGACATTTCGCCGCGAATGGCAGTGACTTTTAACTCCATGCCGTTCGACGGCACGACCGCGCCCGCTGGCCCAAAAATGCCAGTCATGCCAGCCCGCGCATTGGGCGCGCCGCAGACGACTTGCACCGGCCCGTCGCCTGCATCGACAACCAGCACTTGCAGTTTTTCAGCCTGTGGATGGCGCGATGCTTTGACGACTTTGGCGATGCGGAAAGCGCGCAAGGCCTCTGCCGGATTTTCGATGCCTTCGACTTCCAAACCAATCGCGTTCAAGCAATCGGCCACCTGTTCGATAGTCGCGTCGGTTTCGAGATGGGCTTTCAGCCAGCTGAGCGAAAACTTCATGCGCCAACTCCTCCGCTTAGCGTCGGCACATCGAGCGCGTTAAAACCATAATGCTGCAACCAGCGATTATCGCCGTCGAAAAACGCGCGCAGATCGTCCATGCCATATTTCAGCATCGCGAGCCGATCGACCCCGGTGCCAAAGGCAAAGCCCTGCCACACATCGGGATCAAGCCCGCAGGCCTCAATGACTTTGCGGTGGACCATGCCGGACCCGAGCACCTCCATCCAGCCTTCGGACCCGCCGATCACGCGTTTGCCCTTGACCATGGAATAACCGACATCGACCTCAACCGATGGTTCGGTGAAAGGGAAGTAGCTGGGGCGCAACCGCAGCACGACGTCGTCGCGTTCAAAAAATGCCTTTAGAAAAGTCTCCAGCGTCCATTTCAAATGACCCAGATGGATGCCCTTATCAATCACCAGTCCCTCGATCTGGTGGAACATCGGTGTGTGCGTCGCATCGCTATCGCTGCGATACACGCGCCCCGGCGCAATGATGCGGATCGGGGGTTCTTGCGAAGTCATCGTCCGGATTTGCACGGGCGAAGTGTGCGTGCGGAGCAGCATTGAGCGCCCTTCGGCATCTTTGTTCGGGAAATAAAACGTATCGTGCATCGCCCGCGCAGGGTGTGTTTCGGGGATATTGAGCGCGGAGAAATTGTGCCAATCGTCCTCAATCTCTGGCCCCTCAGCCACAGCAAAGCCCATGTCCGCGAAAATCTCAGCCAGCTCGTCCATGACTTGACTGACCGGATGCACAGTGCCGCGCAGGGCCTCTGCCGCAGGCAAGGTCATGTCGAGGCGTTCGGTGGCGAGGCGCTCGTTCAGGATTGCGGTTTCAAGCTCCGCCTTTTTGGTGGCGATAGCGTTTGTTACGGCTTCACGCAGGCCGTTGATGACCGGCCCTTGCTGCTGCCGTTCTTCCGGCGACATTTGCCCAAGCGTTTTTAACAACGCCGAGACGCTACCCTGCTTACCCAGCGCATCAATCCGCACCACCTCCAACGCATCGGGGGTGTCAGCCGCTTCAACGGCAGCAAGGATTTCGGACTGGAGGTTCGCTAAATCGGTCATTAAAATTCTCGTTGCTATGTTGCCAGGGGCGGCTTGACGGACTGAGTGCGTGAAGGCACCCACTTCGATGCCTTAATGAGTTGGACCATTCGACCTAACTCAGTAGCGGCTGGCGTTGTCGAGAGTTGATCCCACACCTCGTCCAGCATATCTCCAAAAGTTACAAGTTGTATCGGATTGCCCTCAATAGCATTTATGAAATCAGCGTTCTGTTCCCAAACATCGCGCGACCGGCCTTTAGTGATGCTTGTCACCGCTGTCCAATAGGTGAATGACCGAGATCCGGTATGTTCCTCGACGGCGTCAAGAAATGCTCGTGACCATTTTGGTCTGCATAACTCTCTAACGCCTCGCCATGCCTCCCTGCCTGCCCAGTTTCTACTTGTTTCAATTGCTCGAACGAAACCTTGAGGATCAAAGCCTTCTTGCCATGATTTGCAGGAGACCGCGATAATGCGCGCTGGTCCTTCAAGTTTCGGATTGAAAGCAATTACGTCGATGTCACTAGGCACCGAATCCTGATTGCTCACGAAATCGGGGTCTGTTCGCTTCGGTTTGAATTTGACGTTGTGCATCGTGAAGTATCCGCGGTGCATCAAATACTCATCCACAAGCTGCTCGAGAATGTCTTCTTTCATATCGGTTGCCTGCATAAGCAAATGGGCGCGAACGGCAAGTACCGCTCACGCCCATTTGCGCATTATTGAAAGGTTTGTTTTACGCTGCCTGGGGCAACGCTGCCTTTGCTTGCGCGATGATGGTGCTAAACACAGCGCCTTCGTTCATCGCCAGATCGGCAAGTGTTTTACGGTCCAGTTCAACGCCAGCCAGTTTCAGGCCGTGCATGAACACGCCGTACGTCATGCCCTCGGCACGAACAGCGGCGTTGATGCGTTGAATCCACAAAGCGCGGAAATTCCGCTTGTTCGCTTTGCGATCGCGATACGCATATTGGCCAGCCTTTTCGACTGCCTGACGTGCGATGCGGATAGTATTTTTACGACGGCCATAAAAGCCTTTTGCCTGCTCCAAGATGTTCTTGTGCTTGGCGCGGGTGGTAACACCCCTT
>JBEBKE010000011.1:0-34133 GCA_040079555.1 Sphingorhabdus sp.
GCCCCCGCCGATGTCGGCTACATGCCCTCTGACCCGCAAGTCGCGTTCCATCTGGCCCGGTTTATCGAGCAGGTCCGCGCGGTCCCCGACGACCCGATCGTTGTCCGCCAGAACTGGCTGCGCGCCTATGATTTCGCCACCGACAAGGGCGCGCTCGCGCTCAACGACTATGCCCGGACCAACGATCCATTCGCCCTGATCGGCAGGGAGCAAGTTGGGGTGGACGTGGCCAGCGTGATCCGCGCTTCACCGACCAGCTTCCGCGTCGCCTGGGTCGAGCGTCGTTACCGCGACGGCAGCCTTGCCGAAACGAGCCGCTGGACCGCGATCCTGACCATTGTCGTCCAGGTCCCCCGCACCCCCGATGCCCTGCGCAAAAACCCGCTCGGCATCTTCGTCAACGCCATCAACTGGTCGAAGGAACTCGGATCATGATCAGCAATTTTGTCGCCGCAAACGGCCGCATCGTCATCGCCTTGCTTGCCGCGAGCACGGTGCTTGCCGCCCCCACGCAGGCCAAGGACCAGCCTGCTTCGCCTGCGGCACCCAACGAGGTTCTGCAGGCGACCCATTCAGCCGAGCAGGTGATCGCGATCCCCGTGCCGCTTCCGCTCCCCGGCCAACTCAAACAGTTTCCGCAGCGTACCCCTCCCCACGCTGCGGGCCGCTCCCGCCCGTTCCAGAGTCGCCCCACTCTCCAGGACAGGCTGGGAGCGGCAATGGAGGCTGCTCGGGTGCAGCCCGAGCGCACCGGGTTCATCAACGCGATCCAGGTCTTTCCCTACACCGAAGGCGCGCTTTATCAGGTCTATGCCAAGCCCGGCCAGGTCACCGACATCGCGCTGCAAGAAGGTGAACAACTGGTCGGCTCGGGACCGGTCGCATCCGGTGACACGGTGCGCTGGATGATCGGTGATACTGTCAGCGGCAGCGGGCCCGCGTTGCGGGTCCACATACTGGTGAAGCCGATCCGCCCGGACATTGCGACCAATCTGGTGATCAACACCGACCGGCGCACTTATCATCTCGAACTGCGTGCCAATCCGTCAGTCTATATGGCGTCGGTCTCCTGGACCTATCCGCAGGACGAGCTAATCGCGCTGCGGCAAGCTCGGACCGAAGCGATCGGGGCCGCGCCGGTTGCGGCGGGGATTGATCTATCCACGCTCAACTTTCGCTACGCGATCGACGGTGATCGCCCTGACTGGCGCCCGCTGCGCGCGTTTGACGACGGGGTCCGCGTGTTCATCGAGTTCCCCGAAAGCATTGCGCAGGGCGAGCTGCCGCCGCTGTTTGTGGTCGGTGCCAAGGGCGAGGCCGAACTGGTCAACTACCGGGTCGCTGGTCGTTACATGATCGTCGACCGGCTGTTTGCCCGTGCGGAGCTGCGGCTTGGCGGACGCAAGGGCCAGCAGACAGTCCGGATTGTCTCCAATCGGCGGGGGCGGGCATGAACGGCGAAGACCAGAACGAACGCGCCGAGGCGCAGGCCGCCGACCCTGAAAACGCGGTCAAGCTCCGCGGAGATCCGCCGCGCGTGATGCGTCTATCGCGGAAAGCCATCGGGATCGCCTCGGCCTGCGGCTTTGCGCTGGTCGGCGGCGCGCTGATCTACGCGCTTCAGCCTGCTAGCAGGAAAGGGGCTGATGAACTCTACAACACCGATGGTGTGGCGGTGGCCGACAATCTTGCGGGCGCGCCCAAGGATTACGGCCAGGTGCCCAAGCTCGGGCCGCCGCTTCCCGGCGACCTCGGCAAGCCGATCCTTGAAGCGCAACGACGCGGCGACGTGGCGGCCCTGCCGCCAATTGGAGCCGGGCCACCTGCGGCTCCGCTCGATCCCGCCGCAACTGCCGCCGAGGCCGCCCGGCAGCGCGCCGAACAGGAACGCGAAGCTGCACGCGGCAGCCGCCTGTTCTTCGGTGGCGGTTCGCCAGGAAGCGGAGGTGGCGGACCGGTCGGTCTGCCATTGCCCGCAGAGGCCCAGGTCGCCGCTCCTGCGGCTGCACCGCAGTCAGATACCGGCCGCAAGCAGGCGTTTCTCGAACGAGCCAGCGACCGGCGCACTGTGTCGGGCGAGCGGCTGACCGGGCTGGCGTCGCCTTCGATCCTGCAGGCGGGTTCGATCATCCCCGCAGCGCTGATCACCGGGATTCGCTCCGACTTGCCCGGGCTGGTTACCGCGCAGGTTACCCAAAACGTCTATGACAGCCCGACCGGGCGCATCCTGCTCATCCCGCAAGGCTCACGCCTGATCGGCGACTATGACGCAGACGTTACGTTCGGGCAGAGCCGGATCCTGCTCGCCTGGAACCGGCTGATCCTCCCCGATGGCCGTTCGATCGTGCTCGAACGTCAGCCAGCCTCCGACCCGCGCGGGTTTGCCGGGTTGCAAGATGGGACCAATTACCATTGGGGCGGCGTTTTGAAGGCCGCACTTGTCTCGACACTTTTGGGTGTGGGGTCGGAACTGTGGTCTGGTAATGATAGCGATCTGGCCCGTGCAGTCCGGCGCGGGACGCAGGACAGCATCAACCGCGCTGGCGAGCAGATTGTTTCGCGCGAGCTCAATGTCCGACCGACGCTGACCATCCGACCGGGTTTTCCGGTCCGCGTGCTGGTGACTCGCGACCTGATCCTCGGAGGCGCCCAATGACACGGCTGAAGTTGGCTGATCTCGCCGACGAGAAGCCGGTACGATTGACGGTCGAGGTGTCAGCGCGGCTGCACCGGGAAATGTTGGCATACGCGATGGTGCTCAATGGCGGGGACGCCAAAGGCGCACCCACACCCGAGCGGCTGATCCCGCCAATGATCGAGCGGTTCATCGCGACGGACCGCGGTTATACAAAGACCCGCCGTTCGGCTCAGCCAGGGTAGCGTTCTTCAAGCAGTTTGAAGAAACGCTGGAGCGCCGGGTTGTCGTTATCCTCGCGCCAGTAGAGCGCATACTCGAGCCGTGCGGGCCCGCTTGGATCATAGATCTCGCGGAACTCAAGTCCGGGCCATGCGACGCCCTGCGAGGCTTCGGTTGCGATCGTGATGAATCGCTTCGCTGCGACCATGCTCAGCACGCTTTCAAGGCTGGTATCTTGATAGATTATCGCCGGACGGTAGGCTTGCTCGGTCAACCGCGCGGAAATCAGACTTCCGAGAATTGGACCAATCCCGCTGTTTGGGACGACGAATACTTCGCGCCGGAGATCTTGCCAGTAGATGCGCTCCTGATCGACGAGGTGATTGTCCTCAGCCACCACAACAAAGAGCTTTTCTGACCACAGAGGTCGGGACTTGAGGCCAGCGTCACCGAGCCCGATCGGCGCGACGGCGACATCAATGGTGCGGGATTGGAGGCCGTGCAGGAGCTTTTCCGGTCCGGTTTCCACACCATCGAACTGCACATCAGGAAACCTGGTCAGATAGTCCGAGAAAGCGAGCTTGAGATTGCCGGACAGCAGCGACGAGCAGTAACCAACCGCAATCCTGCCATGCAGGCCGTAACTGACATTGCGAGCCGTCGTCTGGAGGTTGTCGATGTCGGTAACTATTCGGCGAGCCTGTTCGATGAACGCCCGGCCATTATCGGTTGGTTCGGCACCGCGTGTTGTCCGTTCGAACAGCTTGACGCCCAACCGGTCCTCAAGCTGCAACACTCTTCGGCTCAGCGTCGACTGCTTGACATTGAGGACAGCCGCCGCCCGAGAGAAGCTCTGCGTATCCGCCGTCATTACAGCATAACGCAACTGTCGGACTTCAATGCCCATCTGACCTGCTCCCCCTAGATCATCGTGGAATACTCTATTCAGACGAATAGGTATCAAATTCCACGATAAATCAAACCCAACCCGCCCATCCAGGCAGGAGGGCGGGTTGATGTGGTGTTTGCAATTTCACAGGGTCTTGAAGTTGTGGTTCAGCGGACAGCTTTCTTCAAACTCGAAATTGTCCCGGTCTTGCCGTTCCAGTCGATCTCAAAATCGACCTTGTCGCCAACCTTGATGCCCGCAAGGACTTCGGGTTTGGCGGAGAAGCCCATTTGCATAGCGGGCCAACTCAATTCCGTAATCTCGCCATGGTCGAGCGTGATCGTCCCCTTTGCTGGATCGATTGCCGTCACCGTCCCCATGCCTTTGCCATGTTTCAGTTCAGCAGGCATGGCCATGTCAGGCATATTGCTAGCAGCTGCACTGCTGCTTTCGCTTGGCTTTGCAGCCTCCGGTGCTTTGTTGCAGCCTGCCAGCGCTGCGGCGAGCGTGAAAATGGTGCCAATCAAAAGGTACTTCTTCATACGGCTTCTCCTTGGGGTTCAGTATGTAAATCTCGCTTGCGACGCATCAGCAGATACGCGGCCGGAATGATCAGCATCGACAGCAGGGGTGCGGTGAGCATCCCACCGACCATCGGCGCGGCGATCCGGCTCATGACTTCGGAGCCCGTGCCGGTGCCGACCAGAATGGGGAATAGACCGGCGAGGATCACCGCGACTGTCATGGCCTTGGGGCGGACGCGCAGCAGCGCGCCCGCGCGGACGGCTGATTCCACGTCGCTGTGCTCCGCCAGTGCCGATTTGAGGTAGATCAGCATGACCACCCCGAACTCGGCCGACACGCCCGCCAGCGCGATGAACCCGACGCCGGTGGCGACCGACTGGTTGAACCCCAGCAGATAGAGCAGCCAGACCCCGCCGGTCAGTGCGAACGGCAGCGTCGCCATGATGAGAGCGGCTTCATCCCAGCGCCGGAACGTCGCGTAGAGCAGCGCGAAGATAATGAGCAGGGTGGCCGGAACGACGATTTTCAATCGCTGTGTGGCCCGTTCGAGAAACTCGAACTGGCCAGTGTAAGCGACACTGATTCCGGGCGGCAGCTTGACCTTTTGCGCCACCGCCCTTTGCAGATCGCCGACAATCTCGGTGAGCGCACGGCCTCGCCCGTCGATATAAACCCAGGTGGCAGGTCGCCCATTCTCGCTGCGGAGCATGGGCGGGCCGTTGCTGATATGGACATCGGCAACCGTCCCCAGCGTGATTTGCTGGCGTGAGGGTGTCAGCACCGGCAGATTGATAATGTCATCCACGCTATCCCGGATTTCGCGCGGGTAGCGCACGCTGATCGGGTAGCGGGCCAGTCCTTCGACGGTTTGGCCGACCGCTTCGCCGCCAATCGCTCCCGACACCACCGCCTGCACATCGGCGACGTTGAGGCCGTAGCGGGCAGCGGCTGCCCGGTTAATAGAAACGTCGATATAGCGCCCGCCCGAGAGCCGTTCGGCCAGTGCCGAGCTGATCCCCGGCACGGTCTTGGCGACTGTCTCGATTTCCCGCGCGGTTCGGTCAATGTCGTCGAGGTTGGCGCCCGATACCTTGATGCCGATCGGGCTCTTGATACCCGTTGCCAACATATCGATCCGGTTGCGGATCGGCGGTATCCAGAAGTTGGCGAGGCCGGGGACTTTGACGGTCCTGTCCAGCTCGTCGATCAACCGTTCCTGCGTCATGCCGCTGCGCCACTGGCTCTTGGGTTTGAAGCGGATCGTCGTCTCAAACATTTCGAGCGGGGCGGGATCGGTTGCACTGTCCGCGCGGCCTGCCTTGCCGAACACGCTTTCGACTTCGGGCACGGTTTTGATGAGGCGGTCGGTCTGCTGGAGCAGCATTGACGCTTTGGCCGTCGAGATCCCCGGCAGCGCCGAGGGCATGTAGAGCAAATCACCTTCGTTCATTTGCGGCATGAACTCACCGCCAGTCTGGCTGATCGGCCACAGGCTAGAGGCGAATACCAGCACCGCGATCAGCAGTGCCGGCTTGGGTTTCGCCAGCACCCAATCGAGCGCGGGGCGATAGATGCGCGTCAGGAAACGGTTGATCGGGTTGGTGTCTTCGGCCGGTATCTTGCCCCGGATCAGCCAGCCCATCAGCACCGGGATCAGCGTGATCGACAGCAAGGCAGCGCCAGCCATCGCATAGGTCTTGGTGAAGGCGAGGGGCGCGAACAGCCGTCCCTCCTGGCCTTGCAGCGAGAAGATCGGGATGAATGAGAAGGTGATGATCAGCAGGCTGAGGAACAGCGCCGGGCCGACTTCTGCCGCCGCATTGGTGACGACGCGCCAGCGCGCTTCGCCCGTCAGCACTTGGTCGGGGTTATCGTGCGCCCAGCGTTCAAGGTGCTTGTGCGCGTTCTCGATCATCACCACCGCCGCATCGACCATCGCACCGATGGCGATTGCGATACCCCCCAATGAGAGGATGTTGGCGTTCAATCCTTGAACCCGCATGACGATGAAGGCGATCAGGATGCCAAGCGGCAGGGTGAGGATGGCCACTAGTGCCGAGCGCGCGTGCCACAAGAACAGCCCGCAAACGAGCGCGACGATCAAGAATTCCTCGAACAGCTTGCCGGTGAGGTTCTCGACCGCACGGTCGATCAGACCGGAGCGATCATAGGTGGTGACGATCTCGACACCGGAGGGCAGGCTGGCCTTCAATTCTGCGAGCTTGGTGCGGACGCCTTCGATCACCTCGCGGGCATTCTTGCCCTGCCGCATGACGATCACGCCGCCAGCGACTTCACCTTCGCCATTGAGTTCGGCAATCCCGCGCCGCATATCGGGACCGACCTGGACCGTGGCTACATCGCCGAGCGACACTGGAATACCGCCCGCCGCCGTGCGGATCGGCACGGCGCGGAAGTCGTCCAAGGTTTTGAGATAGCCGGTGGCGCGGACGATGTATTCGGCTTCGGCCATTTCGACGACCCCGCCGCCGGTCTCTTGATTAGCCCGCTTGAGCGCGTCGCTGACATCGCCCGCCGTCACGCCGTAAGAGGCCAGCTTTTGCGGATCGACCACGACCTGATACTGCTTCACCATCCCGCCGATGCTTGCGACTTCGGCGACGCCGGGGACGGCCTTCAGCTCATAGCGCAGGAACCAGTCCTGAATGCTGCGCAGCTGAGCGAGATCGTGCTGCCCGGTCCTGTCGACCAGCGCATATTCGTAAATCCAGCCCACGCCGGTTGCATCGGGACCGAGAGAGGCGGTAGCGCCCGCAGGCAATTTGCCTTGTACCTGGCTGAGATATTCGAGCACCCGGCTGCGTGCCCAATAGAGATCGGTGCCATCGTCGAACAGGACATAGACGAAGCTGTCGCCGACGAACGAATAACCCCGCACCACCTTTGCGCCGGGCACCGAGAGCATAGTCGAGGTAATCGGATAAGTGACCTGGTTCTCGACAATCTGCGGAGCTTGGCCGGGATAGGTCGTGCGGATGATGACCTGCACATCGGACAGGTCAGGCAGCGCATCGACCGGCGTGGTTCGCACAGCGCCAATACCGACGACCGTCAGGACGAGCGCCGCGACCACGATCAGCCCGCGCGCCTTGACCGAAGCCCGGATGATCCATTCGATCATTGTCCGGTCCCCAGCTTGCGGGCAGGAATTCCGGTCAGGCTGGCCTCGGAATCGAGCAGAAACTGTCCCGATGCGACGACCTTTTCGCCGACAGCCAGGCCTTCGAGGATCTCGGTCTTTCCGCCGCCCTCGCGGCCGGTGCGGACTTCGGCAGGCTGATAGCGGCCATTGCCGGTTGCGAGCATGACGATCGTGCGAGTCCCGGTGCGGATCACGGCTTCGCTCGGAACCAACAGGACCGAGTTTCCGGCGGCACCGAGCGCGACTTGCGCAAACATGCCGGGACGGAGCCGTCCGCCGCGATTGGCGAGCTCGATCCGCACGGTGATTGTCCGGCTATCGGCCTGAGCGGTCGGCAGGATCGCGATGATCCGCCCGCCGAAAGTCTGGCCGGGAAAGGCGGTGAGAGTCGCGCTTGCGCTTTGGCCGACACGGACACTTCCCGCCTGGGCTTCGGGAACAGCGGCATTGAGCCAGACCGTGCCTATGCCGACCACTTGGGCCAAGGTCTGACCTGGCGTCAGTGTCATGCCCGCGCGCACGTCGAGCGTCTGAATTACCCCGGATAGCGGCGACGTGATCGTAATCGTTCCGTTGGTCCGCCCCGAGCGTTCGATGCTGGCGATCACGCCGTCGGACATGCCCAGCAGTTTGAGCCGCTGGCGTGCAGCCGCAGTGAGATCGGGCCTGCCGAGCCGCCTGACCGCGAGGAATTCGGTCTGCGCTCCGCTCCATTCGGGTAATTGCACATCGGCTATCGGCGCACCAGCGCGCACAACATCGCCGGGCGCGCGGGCATAGACACGGGCAACAAACCCGCCGGAGCGCGCCTGGATGATCGCCACATCACGCTGGTTGAATTCGATGCTGCCGGTGACACTGAGCGTGGCCGCGAGGCTCCCCATTTCTGCCGGGACAATGCGAATACCGAGATTTTGCATGGCCGCCGGATCGATCGTTACTCCCGGTGCACTGCCCGCAGCGGTGTCTCCGTCGGCATATTTGGGCTGGGTCTTCATCCCCATCGAGGACAGTGCGCCCGGATTGTCGTAGTGCTCCTGCGGCACCATCGGATCATACCAGTAGAGGATTTTCCGTTCGGATTGCCCTGAACCGACCGCGGTGGCGGATTCGCCGCGCTGCCCTAGCCAATATCCGCCGCCGCCCGCGATCAGCAAAGCCGCCAGTATTCCCGCACGCCAGCGCACTGCCGTTGCCCGATCCATGCTCATGGCCGCATCTCCCCATAGGTATAGTTGATCCGGATCGCATCGCGCGCGACGTCGGCCTCACGCGACAAGGCATCGACTTCGGCTTCGGCCAGCGCCAGTGTCGAGAGCAGCGCGCTGCCGAGATCGAGCTTGCCCGCCGCATAGCTCGCCATGTCGAGTTCGGCCCGGCGCTTGGCCAGCGGTACGAGTGTTTGCCGCGCATTCATTAGCCGCTGCATGTGCATCGCATGATCGGCAAGGTCGGCATCGAGTTCGGCCAGAATATCGCGTTCCCCGGCTTCGCGGGTAAACCCGGCACGGCGCGCGTCACTCTCGCGCGCGGCAATCAGGGGATCCTGTCGCCGTTTGCCAAAGAACGGCAGGTCGATGGTGACCGAAACCGAAACCATATCGCCATAGGCAGGATCGCGGCGACCGTAGGATGTGCTGACTCGCAAGTCGGGACGCTTGTCAGCCTGGGCCAGCGTGACATCGGCGTCAGCTGTCCTGACCCGGGCATCAAGTGCCTGCAGGCGTGGTAGCGAAGCGACATGTGCGCGCAAAGCCGGGCCATCGACGTCCAGGACAGGGGCATCGCCGAGGACATCGACATCGGGATCGCCGGTCAACCGGGCAAGACGGGTCCGAGCTTTCGTAACCTCGGCCTGGAGCTCGGTCCGCCGATCAGCGATTGCCGCCCGCAGCTGCTCGGGCTCAAGTGCCTGGCTGGGCCGGGCCGAGCCTGAAGCGAGCCGCGCCGTGACGGTGGCCTGCAAATCGATCAGACTGTCGTTGAGCAGGTCAAGCTGGGCAAGCCGCCGCTTGGCATAGAAGAGATCAATCCACGCCAGCGCGGTAGCGAGCCGGATATCCTGCGCCTCGACCGCCAGATCGGCTTCGGCCACGCCGATATCGGCCTGCGCTCGCCCTTGCTGGGCACGGCGTTTGGCGGGATTGGGAAACGCCTGTTCCACGCCGATGCGCCCCATTGTCATGCTGTCGCGATTGAAGCTGAACGCAGGTGGCCCCGAGACGGGAAAATTGTCCACGCCGATCGTGAGCGCTGGATCGGGGAGTTGACCGGCTGCGATCGCCGCCGAGCGCCTGCCTTCGACCTCTGCCGCGCTCGCTGCCAGCGATGGTGCTTCGCGCGTCGCACGCTCGAGTGCGGCATCGAAAGTCATGGGCTCGGCAAGTACTATGGCCGGAACGACCGCAAGCAGCGGTGTAAAATAAATCAATCGCATGGAGCTCTCCTGATCGGCAGAGCCCGGACGGGAACGCAAAGCAACTTGGGGCAACGTGTGCCGGCGAAGCATTAGATCACCTCGCCGGCGACACGCGCTTGGCCAGTTTGCTTTTTGTTATCGGCCAGGCAATCGCCTTAGCCGGCTGACGGAACGCCGTGCTTGCCCGGCATGTCCGTCATGCAATCGGCTGCGCTCATCTTCATCATGGCGCAGTTGCAGTCCGCCACTTCTGAGCCGCCGTCCTTAATCCAGACGCGTACCTGTTGAGGCGAGTTGGACTTGCTTGGCCCTGGAGTCGGGCGCGATTGCCATTCCCAATGGCCGCCAGCAGGCGCTTTCGCGAAACCAGCAGATGCAGTGGTGAGTGCCGCAAAAGCTGCGGCAAGCGTCAGAAACGTCTTCATGTTGAAAATCCCTAATTGAACTGTGAGGTGGCGCGCGACGAACACGGGTTCGCTGACGCGCCGCTGGGGTTCAACCAAGGCGTGCGGGTGGATGTGGTTCCGGACTGGTTTCACGCCCGACAAGCACCGCAACCGGCATCTGGAGAGGAGCCGACAGGTGATTTTCGGTTGGGGCGGCGCTCAAAAACGGAGGGATCAGCGCCACAGCAACTGCACAGCCCATCTTGGCCACGCAGTCAGGCGTCATGCCCTGACACGGCTTGTCGGTTTGCGGTTTTTGTTTGGCGAGACCCATCATTTCGGCACATTCGGCGCTCATCTGGCCAGCGCTTGTCTGGGTTGCGGCCACTGACTGCGTGGCCTTCTCTACGGGCATGACACGCGCGAAAGCGGCTTCCTGGCCCATAAGGCCCAGCAGTGCCCCAAAGAGCAGCAGCAAGGAAAACCAACGCTTCATCGTATCCTCTTCGCAGTAGCCACTTGAACAGTCAATTCGGGACTTGGGTTGTACTTGTTACAATCTTGCTTGCAGGTTCTGCCGCAAGACCTGCAAGGATCGGACAATCCGGCCTTGCATCGCCGCTGCAACCCTCGACCAGTTCCAGCAAGGTGCGCCGCATCGCATCCAGTGCCGCAGCTTTGCGGGCAAGATCCCTGGCATGCTCGAGAGCGATGGCCTTGACCTCGCTGCTGGCCCTTGTCCGGTCGTCCCACAGGCTCAGCAGCGCGGATATCTCACCAACCGAAAACCCGAGGTCTCGGGCATTGGCGATGAAACGCAGGCGTTCGACCGACCGCGGCGGATAATCCCGATAGCCATTGTCGCGCCGGTCGGGCGGCGGCATCAATCCGATGCCTTCGTAGTGCCGGATCATCCGCAGTGACACGCCGGTCGCCTTCGAGACCTGCCCGATGTTCACGGACGGTGCTCACCCGATGGCCGATGCTGGCCGTGGTGATGACCGCCATGGAAGAAATGCAGCAGCGGGCAGGCGAACAGGAAGGCATAGGGGATCAGGCCGAACAGATGCTGCCGATGCTCCGGATAGAGCAGAAAAACTGCGATCAGCGCGGCTGACATGGCCGCCAGCAGCCAGGCCCGTTTGCTGGACAAATTCACAATACGATCCTCCTCAGGCGCAGCGAATTGCCGATGACGCTGACCGAGGACAGTGCCATCGCCGCCGCCGCGATGATCGGCGAAAGCATCAGCCCGAACAGTGGGTAAAGCGCGCCCGCCGCCACCGGGATTCCCGCGACATTATAGGCAAAGGCGAAGAACAGGTTTTGCCGGATATTCCCCATCGTGGCCCGACTGAGATGCCGGGCGCGGGTGATGCCGGTGAGATCGCCTTTGAGCAGCGTGATCCCGGCGCTCTCGATGGCGACATCTGTGCCCGAACCCATGGCTATGCCAACGTCGGCAGCGGCCAGCGCAGGCGCGTCGTTTACCCCGTCTCCGGCCATGGCGACGATCCGTCCTTGCTCGCGCAGCCGCTTGACGATGGCGCTTTTCTGGTCGGGCAGGACATCGGCCTCGATATCGGTGATACCCAGCCGCCGGGCGATCGCCTCAGCCGTGACCCGATTGTCGCCGGTCAGCATGATGACATGGATGCCCGCCTCGGCGAGCGCCAGCAGCGCGGCGGGCGTCGTTTCCTTGACCGGATCGGCGATGCCGATGGCACCAGCAATCTTGCTATCGATGCCGAGGAAAATCGCGGTTGCGCCTTCGCTGCGCAAACGGTCAGCCCGCTCTCCCAGTTCAGTAGTCGGAATATTCTGCTCGGCCATGAAGCGGGCATTGCCTGCAACGATACGGCGTCCGTCAATCAAGCCGGTGATCCCCTTGCCGACCGGCTGATCGACCTCGCTCGGCTCGCTGATCGCGAGGCCCTTGGCTTCGGCGGCCTTGACGATGGCGAGAGCGAGGGGATGCTCGCTGCTGCGTTCGAGACTGGCGGCAAGGCGCAGCACTTCATCCGCCCCGAACCCTTCGGCGGTCTCGATCGCCACCACAGCGGGTCTGCCCTGGGTGAGCGTGCCGGTCTTGTCGACGACAAGCGTATCGACTTTTTCCATGCGCTCGAGGCTTTCGGCATTCTTGATCAGAATACCCGCCTGCGCGCCGCGCCCGACGCCGACCATAATCGACATCGGGGTCGCAAGGCCGAGGGCACAGGGGCAGGCGATAATAAGCACCGCTACCGCTGCGATCAGACCATAACCCATTGCCGGAGACGGACCGAACAGCGACCAGGCAATGAAGGCGATCGCGGCTACAGCGATTACTGCCGGAACGAACCAGCCGGAGACGGTATCGGCAAGCCGCTGGATCGGTGCACGGCTGCGCTGGGCCTCTGCGACCATCTGGACGATGCGCGCGAGCATGGTATCGCGCCCGATCTTCTCGGCCCGCATGGTGAGGCCCCCGGTCTGGTTGATCGTGCCGCCGATCAGCTTTGACTTGGCTTCCTTGGTAACGGGCATGGACTCGCCGGTGACCATCGATTCGTCGACCGTGCCGCGGCCATCGAGAACCACACCGTCAACCGGCACCTTCTCACCAGGGCGGACCCGCAGTGTGTCGCCAACCAGAACCTCGTCGAGCGTGACTTCCTCATCCGATCCATCGGCACGGACCCGGCGGGCGCGCTTGGGCGAGAGATCGAGCAGGGCCCGGATCGCGCCGCTGGTCGTCTCGCGGGCGCGCAGTTCGAGCAGCTGGCCGAGCAGGACCAGCACGGTTATCACCGCCGCGGCCTCGAAGTAGGCCGGGACAGCGCCATGCGCCGTCCGGAATGCCATCGGAAAGACACCGGGCAGGAGCGCAGCCACCATGCTGTAGATCCAGGCAACGCCCGTTCCCATGGCAATCAGCGTGAACATGTTGAGATGGCGGCTCTTTACCGAGGCCCAGCCTCGCTCGAAAAATGGCCAACCAGCCCAGAGCACGACCGGCGTCGCAAGCACCATTTGCAGCCAGTTCGACATTTGCTGGCCGACCAACCGGTTTAACCCCAGCACATGCCCGCCCATTTCGAGTGCGACCACCGGCAGGCTCAGGACGAGTCCGAAGATGAAACGCCGCTTCATGTCCGCAAATTCTGGACTTGGCCCGTCGGTCAGTGTCGGGGTCATTGGCTCCAGCGCCATGCCGCAGATCGGGCAGCTTCCCGGACCCGGCCGCTGGACCTCGGGATGCATCGGGCAGGTCCAGATCGCGCCTTCGGGCGCAGACTCGGTCGGGCGTGGTGCATCACCCGCGTACCGCATTGGATCGGCGTTGAACTTGGCGAGGCAGCCCGCGCTGCAGAAATAGTGATGCGTCCCCGCATGGGTGGCGACATGCGGCGTGGTCGCCGGATCGACGCTCATTCCGCAAACGGGGTCGGTTGTCTTCCCCGGAACTAGCGGTCCGGCATGGGTGTCATGGGTATGATTGTGATGCGACTCGGCCATGCGATGTGCTCCTTCAGTCGCCACTTCATGAACCTTGACATCATGTCAGGGTCAAGCGCTAATTCACCCGGTCATGCCGAGCGGATCCAAGGTTCCGAGCCAGGCGACGAGCGCAAGAATAGCCAATGCGGCACTACCCTCGCCGAGCAGGCTCCGCCTCAGACTCTTTACTGCCGTCTCCGCGTTGTTGTCGCGGATCGCGGCACTCAAGGCCGGGGTCAGCCGCCAGCGATTGAGCGCGGCTAGCGCCAGCATTGCGACAAACACCAGCAGCTTGATGATCAGCAACTGACCATAAGTGGTGAGGGGCAGCTGCGTGAAATGCGGAAAGCCCACAACGGCAAGGCAATTGATTATGCCGGTTGCCACGATCAGGCCAACAGCGAAGCTGCCGACCTGCGAAAATCGATCCAGCGCGCGGTGAGCCGCTGAAAGGTGCAATCCCGACAAGGCTGGCGAAGGCCGGAACAGAATCCACGAAAAGGCGGCAATGCCCCCGATCCAGACCGCTGCGGCCAGCATATGAATGATGTCGCTCAGCCGGTGGACAGTTCCCGTCCAGCCTTCCGTTGCCCCGGCATGGCCGGTCCAGACCAGCGTCGCGATCGCGACTGAAGTCGCTGCGAGGAGGACAAGGCGCGCCGTTACGGGATGGCGGCCAAGCGCACTTGCGGATAGCACGGCCATGACCAGCGCCGCCATGCGGACAATCCAGGCCGTGCCGATCGCGCTTTCGCCGATTATCTCGCGCAGGACTTCGCCATCTAGCGCCCAGAGGCTCGAACCGGTCATCGCTGCGACAAGCGCAACCATTCCGAAGCCGGACAGCATCAGCCCAAGCCACGAAAGGACTATTGCGGGTCCGTTCAGGGGCAGAATGCCCGACGTCCGCTCTTCGTGCGCAAGGGCATAGAGCGAGAACGCGACCAAGCCCGCCAGCACCATCAGGTCGGCATAAAGCGCGAACCTGATGACGATGATGGGCAGGTTGTCCATGCCGTTTAGCGCACGGTGAAGGTGAAAGTGCCGCTCATGCGGTGGGTGTCCATGCCGGCAGCTGTCCAGCTCACCTGGTAGGTTCCCGCCGACAGCGGGCGCCTGAGCAGCAGCGTCATCGACTTGCGGTCCTTGCCCATCTGGGCGGTGAAGCCGGTGATCGCCATCGGCGCATGACTGGCCATGCCGGGCATCCCGGTCATTGCAATCGTGGCGCGTGCAGTGGCACCGATGATCGGCTCATTAAAACGCAGTTCGATCTTGGCCGGGCCTGCGACCGTGGCATTGGCTGCGGGGCTCGACGAAACGAGCTGGGTGTGCGCGGCAGCGATTTGCGGGGCGATGAGCCCAAGTGCTGCGAAAGCGAGGGCAAAACGGGGGAAGCGCATCAAAAATCTCCTTGGGTCGTCGTGTCATCGGGGAATACGCATGCTGCGGCGCCATCCCTTGGAATATTCTCAAGGCATTTTCCTGAGGGATCGCGCCTGCGCCTGCGTATAGAGGTTCAAGCCATAGGGAGATTGCTCGTGCCCGATTTTGATCAGGCGCTTTTCCGCCTGCGCTCATTGCCAGTTCCTGCAGGATTGGCCGAGATCGATGCTGCCGTATTTGCAGGCCTCGCACGCAGTCGCCGGGAAGCCGCAGCTGCGCCGCGTCTGACGGGCTTCGCCGTTGCTGCTGCGCTCGTCATGGGAATGGTCGCTGGTGGTTTTTCCAGCAGTGAACCGGCGGTCGCCCAGCCGATCTCGCCATTTGCGCCCGACACCCCCCTCGCGCCATCGACCTTGCTGGCGGTTCATCCGTGAGCTGGGGCAGGCGGCTCTTGCTGATCGCGGTTGTCGCCTTCGCGGCGGCAATGGTCGGCACT
The DNA here is from genome assembly GCA_040079555.1 of Sphingorhabdus sp. Classification (GTDB taxonomy): domain Bacteria; phylum Pseudomonadota; class Alphaproteobacteria; order Sphingomonadales; family Sphingomonadaceae; genus Sphingorhabdus_B. Next base: position 15,605 of record JBEBKE010000011.1, read on the forward strand.
TATGCAGGGCGAACTGTCTTTGCGCCTGACAGGCAGACCGAGACCGAGTTGCACGCGCTGTTGCACAAAGACCTCAACCTCGATGCCGCGCAGCATGCGAAGATCGAGGCGATCGAACAGCGTTTCGCCACACGGCGAAAGGCACTCGAACTCGAAATGCGCGCGGCAAATGCTCATCTCGCCGCTGCGATGCAGACCGAGCATGGCTATGGACCCGAGGTAACCGCAGCCATCGATCACACCCACATGGTCATGGGCGAGATGCAGAAGGAAACACTTGAGCATCTGTTTGCCATGCGCGCTGTGATGAGGCCCGATCAGGCTGCCAAGTTTGACAGGACCGTAACCAGGGCGCTCTCACCCGAAATCGCGGCCCCAGACGCCAAGTGAGTCTGACGCTGTCCGATGGCAGCGATGCGGAACTCGCGGCGCTAGCGCTCGCGGGGCGGCAGGATGCCTACCGCGAGTTGCTGGCACGGCATCGCGAGTCCGTGTTCCGGTTGGTCCGCGCTGCCACCGGCGATCCACACGAAGCGCTCGATCTCACCCAGGAAACCTTCGTCGCGGCATTTGCTGCACTCCGGAGCTATGATCGCGAGCGTCCGTTCGCTGTGTGGGTCAAGCGAATCGCGCTCAACAAGTGCCGCGACTGGGCGCGACGGCGCAGGGTTCGAGCCTTTTTCACGCGCGCTGCACCGCTGGAAGATGCCTTCGACGTGTCAGACGACACTGTTCCCGCCGATGTACAAGCCGCCGACCGGGCAGAACTGGCGCGTGTGACCGCCGCCATGGCACGATTGCCCGCGCGCCTGCGCGAAGCACTGGTGCTGAGGACGGTCGATGGCCTGACTCAGACCGAGGCCGCCGAGGTGCTTTCGGTCAGCGAGAAGACCATCGAGACTAGGCTATACCGCGCCCGGGCCAAACTGAAGGCACTGCTCGGCGATCGGATGTGAGGGGTAAGAGTCCGGGCCGCGTATGGGTTGGAACAGTCAGCAACTTCACGCGGTAACCTTCATGCCAGGAATTTCCCTAGATCGACGCAGTCTCATTCGTTCCGCAGCCTGGGGGTGCGGAGGACTTGCCTTGTCGGGAGCGTTTCCGGCCTGGGCGCGTAGCGGCTCACCGGGGCTCGCCGCGCCGATGGCGACGGCATCGGGCGAGGACATCGCCCTGTCGATCGGCCATGCGATGATCGGTATCGGAGGCCGTTCGGGCCATGCGATCGGAATCAACGGTTCGACCCCCGGGCCGGTTATTCGCCTCAAGGAAGGCCAGAACGTCCGCCTCGCAGTGACCAATACGCTGGCCGAGGATAGTTCGATCCACTGGCACGGCGTGCTGCTGCCGTTCCAGATGGACGGCGTTCCCGGGGTCAGCTTCCCGGGGATCAAGCCGGGCGCGACCTTTCCTTACGAATTTCCCGTCAGGCAGTCCGGCACTTACTGGTATCACAGCCATTCGGGCATGCAGGAAGCCATGGGCATGTATGGTGCGATCGTCATCGATCCCGCCGGTCCCGATCCGGTCGCTTACGACCGCGAACATGTGATCCTGCTCGCCGACTGGAGCTTCATGCATCCGCATACAATCCTGCGGAAGCTGAAGGCGCAGGGCGGATACTTCAACATGCAGAAGCAGACGTTGGCGGGCCGCCTCGCAGGCAAGGACCAGTCAGCTGCCGACCGGAGGATGTGGGCCGGGATGCGGATGGATCCGACTGACATCTCGGACGTGACCGGTTCGACCTACCACTTTCTCATCAATGGTCATGACAGCACCGCCAACTGGACCGGTCTATTCGCGCCGGGCGAGCGGGTTCGTCTGCGGATCATCAATGCTTCGGCAATGACCAACTTCAACATCCGGATTCCGGGACTCCCCATGACCGTAGTCGCCGCCGACGGGCAGAACGTCCAGCCGGTTGAGACCGACGAGTTCCAGATCGCCATCGCCGAAACCTATGACGTGATCGTCCAGCCTTCGGCGGACATGGCCTATGGTTTTATTGCCGAAGCAATCGACCGTTCGGGCCAGGTCCGCGCGACACTGGCGCCGCGCCTTGGAATGATCGCACCGATCCCCGCGATCCGCGAGCGGCCGCTCCTCACCATGAAGGACATGGGCATGGGCGAGATGGATATGTCGGCCAAGGACGCCCAAGGTGGCGACATGGCGGGCATGGACATGTCCGGTGGCGACATGGCCGGAATGGATCATGGTGCAGGGGGGCACGGCGCGATGAACATGCGCGATCCGTCCGTTGCACCCCAGGTCAAGATGGGCCCAGGGGTCGCAACGCTGTCGCCGATGCCGATGGACCGGACCGGCGAGCGCCCGACCGGCCTCGAGAAGGTCGATCACCGGGTGCTGACATATCACGACCTCAAGTCGCTTGCCCCCAATGCTGACACGCGGACGCCATCACGCGAAATCGATTTGCACCTGACCGCCAACATGGAACGCTACATGTGGTCGTTCGACGGCCAGAAGTTCAGCGAGAACAGCGAGCCGATACCCTTCCGGCATATGGAGCGGGTTCGCGTCAATCTGATCAACGATACGATGATGCCGCATCCGATCCATTTGCACGGCCACTTCTTTGAGGTTGTGACCGGCAATCCCGGCCATCACCCGGTCAAGCATACCGTCAACGTCCTGCCTGGCGGCAAGGTCTCGTTCGACCTGACCGCCGACGGTCTCGGCGACTGGGCGTTTCACTGCCACATGCTACTCCACATGATGTCGGGGATGTTCCGCGTCGTGACGGTGCGCCATGAGGAGGACGCGGCATGAAGGCGATCCTGCTGCTCGGCACGGCCGCGCTCTTCGCTGCGCCTGCCGCCGCTCATGCCCAGGCCGCGATGCCTGGCATGGACATGGCCCCCACTACGCCGCCGAAGGAACCGGCACCGATCCCCGCACCATTGGACGATCATGCCGCCCATACCGCGCCTGCTCAACCCGCACCGGACCAAGCCGATCCGCACGCGGGGCATGATCCGGCAGCCCAGCCTGAAGGTTCCTCTGACATGAATGGCATGGCAGGAATGCCGGGCATGTCGCCTGACGATACCCAGATCGGCACCGCACCCGCTCCCGCGCCCCCGGCCGACCATGCCGCCGATGCCCTGTTCGACCCGGCCGCGATGGCCTTGTCGCGTAGGAATCTGAGACGCGAAAACGGTGCATTCAGCGGATCAATGATCTTATTCGATTTGGCTGAATTTCAGGCACGCCCGGGCGGTAATGGCTATCGCTGGGAAAGCGATGCCTGGTTCGGCGGCGATATCGATCGCCTTCAGATCAAGACCGAGGGCGAAGGCTCCTTTGGCAAGCCGATCGAGGATTTTGAAGTCCAGGCGCTCTATTCGCGCGCCATTTCGCCGTTCTGGAATGCCCACATCGGGCTGCGGTATGACATCGCACCCGATCCGTCGCGTACTTACGCGGTTGTGGGTGTCGAAGGCATCGCGCCCTACTGGCTCCATGCGACCGGGCAGCTGTTCCTTTCGGACAAGGGCGATGTTCGTGCCCGGTTCGAAGGAAGCTATGACGAGCGTATTACCCAGAAGCTCATTTTCCAGCCACGTTTCGAATTGAACTTCGCCTTCCAGGATATGCCTGCCTTGGGCGTTGGCTCGGGCCTCACCAGCTTTGAACTGGGAGCACGCCTGCGCTATGAATTTCGCAAGGAATTCGCGCCCTACATCGGGGTCGAATGGTCCGGAAGAACTGGCGATACCGCGCGTTACGCGCGGTTGGCCGGCGAAAAGCCGAACGCGGTCAATTTCGTCGCCGGAATCAGGTTCTGGTTTTGAAGCGCTATCGACACCGCATTCATGTGTTCGCCAGTCGGGCACATAAATGGCTCGCGCTGTTCATCGGCGCACAACTGCTGATCTGGTTCGCGAGCGGCGCATTGATGAGCTTTTTGCCGATCGACAAGGTGCGCGGCGAGCACCTCGTGTCGCGCGAGGCCGTGACGGCGATTCCAGTGGCCACACGGTTCGTCGACCCGTCCCGGATTACACCCAGCGCAGGAGCACCGGTCGAGGCGATCAACTGGCATATGCTGGGCAATCGCCCGGTTGCCGAAGTGACGACGTCCAAGGGCATCACCTTGTTCGACGCTGCAACAGGCGCGGCGCTGCCGCCCATCGATGCGGCCATGGCGACAGCCATTGCCAATGCCGCCTGGAAATCTACCAGCAAACCGACTTCAAAGGCGTCACGCATCACGAGCGAAAGCCCCGAATATCGTGGCGCACTTCCGGCGTGGCGGGTCGCATATGCCGATCCCGACGCCACCAGCGTGTTTGTCGCTGTGGACAACGGCAAGATCACCGCTGTCCGCAACGGGACGTGGCGGCTCTACGATTTCTTCTGGAGCCTGCACATCATGGACTGGAAGAACCATGAGAATTTCAACAGCTGGTGGCTGCTGACCTTCGCCATCGGAGGATTGGCGTTGGGTGTTGCCGGGACAATCCTGCTGTTCATGCGCTGGCCCTTTAGGCGGGCGCGGCGCAATGCCTGAAGCGGCATTCACGCCTGCCGCCGGTCGTTTCCTGCCCACCAGCGCCTATGATCGACTGCTGGCGCTTTTGACCCGGGAAGCAACATGGCGGGCCAACCTTCTCGAAGCGCTCGCGCCGAAGCCCGGCGAGCGCATCCTTGATGTCGGGTGCGGCACTGGCTCATTCGCGATCCTGATCAAGCAGATCGAGCCGGACGCGCGAATCGTCGGACTCGATCCCGATCCAGAGGCGCGCAGAATTGCTGTGACGAAGGCGGAAATCGCCGGAGTGGAGATCGAATGGCATTCCGGTTTTGCGCGCGATGCCGCAAATTTCGGCCAATTCGACAAGGTCGTATCCAGCCTCGTCTTCCACCAAGTCCCGGTTGAGGAGAAGCGCGCCGGTCTTGAAGCGATGTTCACGGCGACGAAGCCGGGCGGGCTAGTCCTCATTGCCGACTATGCCGAGCAGCGTAGCTGGTTGATGCGGCAAGCGTTTAAGATCGTGCAGTCTGCCGATGGCCGGACCAACACACAGCCCAATGCCGATGGATTTCTGGAGCAAGAGCTGGAGCGCATTTGTGGCGCACCGCAGACAGCCGTTTGGAGCCTGAACACGCCTACGGGCACGATTTCGATATTCAGCGCGGACCCAGCGTCTCGATGATCTTGCAGTCGGCAACCGTCCCGTGTCGGCATGAACCGATAACGCGGTCCAGTTCGGAGCGAAGCGCGGTCAAGTCACCAATCTTTCGGTCAATTTCGTCGAGGTGGACGCGGGCGATCCCATCTACCGCCTCACAGGATTGCGCCTTGTCGTCAGAAAGCGTGAGCAATTCGCGCACCGCTTCAAGCGTGAAACCCAAGTCGCGAGCGCGGCGGATGAAGGACAAGCGGGCGAGATGATCGCTGCCATAGGCGCGGTAATTGGCCGATGTGCGCGCTGGAGGTGGCAGCAGTCCGATCTTTTCGTAGTAGCGCACCGTCTCGACCTTGGTCGCGGTTGCGTTTGCCAGTTCGCCGATTTTCATCGCTTGACCCTGTAGTTGCTACAGGGTGTAGCTAGATGTCCGACTCGGGACTTGTCGAGAAGGATATGAAATGGCGAACACTTGCTGCGAAAGTGCCTGCGGGAGCGAGGCGACCAAGGCCGATCCGCGCTGGCGGCGCATCCTTTGGGTCGCGCTGATCGTCAATGCAGCCATGTTTCTGGTCGAAATGGTCGCAGGCTCGGCGGCGGATAGCCGCGCGCTTCAAGCCGACGCACTTGATTTTCTAGGGGACTCCGCCAACTATGCGGTGAGCCTCGCGGTTGCCGGGTCGGTGCTGGCTTGGCGCGCGCGGGCGGCATTGCTCAAATCGGTGTTCATGCTCGGCTTTGCCGCGTGGGTGTTTGGCAGCGCAATTTTGGCATTTGTGAACGGCACCGCGCCGGACCCGGCAACGATGGGTGTGATCGGCGCACTTGCGCTTGCCGCCAATGTAGGTGTCGCACTGCTGCTCTACCGCTACCGGACGGGCGATGCGAACATGCGCTCGGTCTGGATATGCTCGCGCAACGATGCCATCGGCAATGTTGCGGTAATGCTCGCCGCGCTTGGTGTGTTGGGGACGGGCAGTGCCTGGCCGGACCTGATTGTCGCTACGATTATGGCGGCGCTGGCGTTGACCGGTGGCGTTCAAGTGTTTGGGCACGCGGTGGGTGAATTGAAGACCGCGCCGCGCTCGGTGGAGCAAGTTTGATGGACATTCTCCAACACATCCCTTTCGCCGCAATGATTGCGATCATCGCAGCAACCGTCTTGCGTGGCATTGCGATCAGGCGGCACACGGGCGACCACCCACTGGCTTTTCTTGATGCAACAGGCATTCAGCGCATTGCAGGCATGTCATTTGCGGCAAGCACTGCTGCCTTGATCGTAGCGAGTGGCATGGCCGCGCGGGATGCCATGTCGGACTTGGCACTGCCCGCTGCGGTGGTCGCGCTTGTCGGCGCGGCGGTCGTAATCGTCGCACAAGTCCAGATGGGGCGGGCGTGGCGCATTGGCGTGCGTGAAGGCGATGCCCCGCTGTTCGTGTCGCATGGTCTGTTCCGGTTCAGCCGTAATCCGATATTCGTTGGCATGATGACGGTCGGGCTTGCCGCTGCATTAGCATCGCAACTGTGGTGGGCGTGGGCAGCACTCGCCGTTTTCATCGTATCGTGCGCTGTGCAGGTGCGGGTTGAAGAACGGCATCTGGAAGCCAGCTTTGGTCAATCCTACCGCGACTTTCGCGCGACCGTGCCGCGCTGGCTCGGCTTAGGAGGGCGGGCATGACTCTTCGGGTCAAAAAGTTGATTGCCCGCGAGCTGGCCGAGTATCGGGCGGCGCGAAATGGAAATGATCCGGCAAAGGCGTGGATCGCACTTGAGCGCGCGCATATCCTCTCGCAACGTTATTTGGTGCCGCATCTCGCCATTCATTGGGAGATGTTGAAATTTTCGGCGGCTGAATGCGATGTCAAGGAAATCGTCGGGCAAATCGCACGCCTCGCGCTTGCGCCGCTCGGTTCGCTTACAGGACGCATCCCGGTCGGAAATACTGGCAGGTCCGATGTCAGTGCCTTTAAATCAATGCCGATACCCGAAGATTTGCGTGACGATTTAGCAAGGCACGACAATTGAAGAAATCTTTGCCGCGAAACGCCCATGCTGCTACGCAAGATTCGATGCGGGGTCGTTTTACTTCACTTTTGGTCTTGATCGGGCTGTTTCTCGGGGTTGTTGTCATGCCCGTGGCTGCCCATGCCAGTGGCCATAGTCCCGCCCATGCCAGCGAAATGCTTGACGTCCATGAGGCTGACGGCAGTGAACATTCGCAGCCTGCCAGCGGCGACAGTGAAATGCCCTGCCATGCCGTCAGCCACCATCATTGCAGCATGGCCTTGCAGCTGGATGGGCCGCGGATCAATCTGAGCGAGCTGGCAAGAGCATTGCAGATCTTTCCTGCGGCAACCTCAGCGCTTCGTTCGCACAGCCAGGCACCGCCGCTCGATCCACCCAACGCCTGAACTCATGCCTTCGCGCAGGCGCGTCCCTGCGTGACTTTGACATGTGTTCAGGAGTACCATCATGAGATTATCTTTGCGTGCCGCCTTGTTGGCGGGTGCGCTTCTCGCCAGCAGCGGGGCGGCATTGGCCGAAGCCGTGAGTCTGGCGCAAGCACTCGCCCAAGCGGCCCAAAATTCCCCGCGAATTGCTGAGGCCAAGGCGCAAGCCCAAGCCGCCGAAGCCCGCGCCCGGCAGGCCGGTGCCTCGCCCAATCCCGAACTCAGCCTCGAGGTCGAGAATTTCGCTGGAACAGGCGTCTTCCAGGGTTTTCGCAGCACCGAAACGACGATTGCCGTCAATCAGCGGATCGAACTTGGCGGCAAGCGTTCGGCGCGGGTGGCTGTTGCCTCGGCTGAGCGCGACTTTGCCTTCCTTTCACTGCGCCGCGCCGAAGCTGACGTCGCGCTCGATATCCGGATCGCTCATGCCGAGCTTAGAGCGGCAGAAGACCGGGCCGTGCTGGCGCGTTCAAATGTTGCCCAGGCGCGCGAGCTGGCCCGTACGGCAAAGCTGTTGGTTGAGGCCGGGCGTGATCCGCCGCTCCGCCAGCTCAGAGCCGATGCCGTTCTAGCCGAAGCGCAGGCTGAAGAGGCACGCACTTTTGGCGAACTGCTTGCCGCGCGGCGCAGGCTGTCCGATCTGATCGGCAGCAGCGATCCTGAACTGACGGCTGCGTCGATCTATGATGAATCGCCGCCGATCTCCTTGCCGCCCGAAACCGACGCGATCGATGTTCAACTTGTTACGGCCCAATGCAATGCCGCGCAGGCCCGGATCGATCTTGCCAAGGCCGAGGGCGTTCCTGACGTGACGGTTGGCGGCGGCGTGCGTAGGGTCAACGGCGGAGGCGATACCGGATTCGTCGCAGGCATTTCGGTGCCCTTGCCATTTCGCAATCGCAATCGGGGCAATATCGAGGCAGCCCAATCCGAACGGCTGGCCTGTGATGCGGCGCTGGCACAGGCAAGGCTCGATTCCAAGCGGGCGCAGCACGACGCCCGGATGTTGCTGGGTGCAGCCGATGCCCGGATCGGAGCGCTTTCCGGCCCAACGCTGGGCCAGGCTGACGAAGCCGTGCGAGTGGCCAAAATTGGCTACGGTGCGGGTAAATTCAGCCTTGTCGAACTGCTCGATGCCCAGGCCGCACTCAATTCCGTGAAACTTGCCTTGATCGAGGCCCGCCTCGATCGCGCCCGTGCGCTCGCCGCACTGATCCGCGCCCAAACGCGCGAAGAGGGTTGAATCATGACCGAACAAACTAGCCGAACCAAACTCATCGCAGGCGCCGCTGTCCTCGCTCTAGTCCTGGGCGGTGGAGGTGTGCTGCTGGGCCGCACGTTGCTTGCGCCGTCCGCTGAAACTGCGCCAGCCGAAGCAGGAGAGCATGGTGAGGAGGAAGAGCACGGCCCCGAGGGATTCGTCGAGATGGACGCGGCGCGCATAACAGCGGCGGGCATTTTGACTGAGACGGTCAGCCCGGGCGGATTGGCGGCGGAAATCATCGCGCAGGGCGTGGTTGCGACCACCTCCGAGGGCGAAGCGGTGCTGACTGCGCGTGCCGACGGAGCGGTCATTCAGATCAACCAGCATCTTGGCGACAACGTGCGTGCCGGTGAAACCATTGCACTGATCGATAGCCGCGAAGCTGCCACGCTGTCAGCAGACCGGAGCGCTGCAACGGCAAGGGTCAAGGCTGCGCGCGCAAATTACAACCGCGAACTTCGATTGTTCAAGGCTGGAGTAACAGCGCGACAGGATCTGGAAGCGGCCGAAGCATCATTGGCCGAGGCCGAAGCCGAACTGCGTAGGGCAACCAGCTCGGCCTCATCATCCAAACTGATGGGCGATGGCCGAACTCTGGCGATTGTCACCCCGATCACCGGGCGATTGACCCGCGTCGATGCGCGTCTTGGCGCCCATGTGCTGGCTGGAACGGACCTGTTTCACGTCTCCGATCCCAATCGCCTGCAAGTCAATGCTTCAGTACTCCCGGCGGATGCCCGGCGCGTCCGCGTGGGTGATACGGCGGTTATCGAGCTTGCGAATGGAGAAACACGGTTGGCAACGGTCCATTCGATCACGCCCGCCCTCGACGCACAAAGCAAGACGGCAACTCTGGTGCTGACCCCGCAAGGCGCGGCGCAACTGACCGCAGGGCAGGGAGTACGCGTGCGCGTCCGTCCGGGCGGCCAGCCGAGCGATGGCCGGATGACGCTGCCCGAGGAAGCCGTCCAAACGGTTGAGGGCAAGAACATGGTGTTCGTGCGCGGTCCGAAGGGATTTCAGGCGACCGAAGTTGTGATCGGCGAGCGCAGCGGTGGGCGGATCGAAATCGTCAGCGGCCTTCCCGCTGGCACGGTCGTCGCAACCAAAGGCGCGTTCCTGCTCAAGGCCGAACTCGGCAAGGGCGAGGCGGAGCATTGAAATGATCGAGAAGCTATTAGACGCGGCAATCCGCTTCCGTTGGGGCGTGGTCGTTGTTACGCTCATCATTGCAGCCTTTGGTGCCGCGCAGCTTTTGAAGCTGCCGATCGATGCGGTGCCCGACATCACCAACAAGCAGGTGCAGGTGAATACCGTCGCGCCTGCCCTCGGTCCGCTCGACATGGAGCGGCTGGTTACCTTCCCGGTCGAAACCGCGATGGCAGGAATACCGGGGCTGGAAAGCTCACGCTCGATTTCGCGCAACGGGTTTTCGCAGGTGACGGTCGTATTCGACGAAAGCGTCGACCTGTATTTTGCGCGCCAGCAGGTTGCCGAACGGCTGACCCAGGCGAAGGAAAGCCTGCCCGACGGCGTTGAGCCGCAAATGGGACCGGTTACGACGGGCCTTGGCGAAGTGTTGATGTATGTCGTCGAGTTTGAACCGGCAGGGACGGCGAAGAACCCCAAAGTGGCAGGCAAACCGGGCTTCCAGCCCGATGGCTCGTATCTCACCACCGATGGCAATTCGTTGACTGACGATGTTTCCAAACTCGCCTACTTGCGCACTGTGCAGGATTGGGTGATCCGGCCTCAATTGAAGACCGTTCAGGGCGTAGCCGGGATCGACAGTATCGGCGGCTATGAAAAGCAGTTCGTGGTCGAACCCGATCCGGCCAAACTCGCCACTTATCACATTTCCTTCTCTGAACTCGCCGAGGCGCTGGAAAAGGCTAATATCTCGGTCGGCGCGAACTTCGTCGAGCGTGGCGGCGAGGCGTTTTTGGTCAAAGCGGATGGCCGCATCCGCACGCTGGATGAGATCGGCCGCGCGACAGTGACCACACGCGGCGGTGTCGCGGTTGCGGTGCGCGATGTTGCCACTGTCCGCATTGGCGGCGAGCTGCGAACCGGTGCTGCTTCGGAAAACGGAAATGAAGTCGTCGTTGGCACCGCTTTGATGATCGCGGGTGGCAACAGCCGGATCGTCGCCAACGCCGTCGCAGAACGATTGGGCGAAGTCGCCAAAGCGATGCCGCCGGGGATCAAGATCAAGACCGTGCTGGATCGTTCCAAACTGGTCAACGCGACGATCTGGACGGTAGAGAAGAACCTACTCGAAGGCGCACTTCTGGTTATCGCGGTGCTGTTCTGGCTGCTTGGAAACATCCGCGCCGCCGCCATCGCCACGCTGGTCATCCCGATATCGTTCCTGATGATGGCGATGGGGATGAACGCCACCGGCACATCGGGCAATCTGATGAGCCTTGGCGCGCTCGATTTCGGGCTGATCGTCGATGGCTCGATCATTATTATCGAGAACTGTCTCAGACGTTTGGCCGAACGACAACATCATGAAGGGCGATTGCTGACACTGACCGAGCGGTTGCACGAGGTGTTTGAGGCTTCACGCGAGATGGTGCGGCCCACCATTTACGGACAGGCAATCATCTTCCTCGTCTTCGCGCCCTTGCTCACTTTCACCGGCGTCGAGGGCAAGATGTTCGGGCCAATGGCGATCACCGTGATGCTGGCTTTGGGCGGAGCGTTCATCCTGTCGCTGACCTTTGTGCCAGCGATGGTTGCGCTGCTCATTCGCGGCGAAGTGGCCGAGAAGGACGTCAAAGCCGTGGCGCTGGCCAAGGAGCGTTACGTTCCCTTGCTCGACAAGGCCGTCGCGCGGCCCTGGCCGTGGATCGGTGCGGGCATCGGCGCGTTCGTGCTGGCGGGGCTGGTGTTCCTGATGCTGGGCCGCGAGTTCATCCCGCAGCTCGACGAGGGCGATATCGCGCTGCAAGGCATTCGTATCCCGTCGACTTCGCTGGGTCAGTCGTTGGCCTTGCAACGTCAGGTGGAAAAGGCCGCAATCACGCTGCCAGAAGTCGCCTATATGTTTTCGAAAACCGGGACGGCTGAGGTCGGCACTGATCCGATGCCTGCGAATATCTCGGATAGCTTTGTCATCCTCAAGCCTAAGAGCGAATGGCCCGCTGGCGTCACCAGCAAGGAACAGGTGATTGAGCGCCTTGAAGCCAAACTCAAACCCTTGGTTGGCAGCGCTTTCGAAATCAGCCAGCCAATCCAGCTGCGCTTCAATGAACTGATCGCCGGTGTGCGCGGCGATATTGCGATCAAGCTCTATGGTGATGATCTTGAAGCGATGAGTGCGGTGGGCGCAAAGGTTGCGGCGGTACTGAGGACCGTTCCGGGCGCCGCCGACGTTAAGGTCGAGCAGACCGAGGGCTTTCCACAGCTCGACGTGAAGTTCGACCGCGATGCCATCGCGCGCTACGGACTATCCGTGCAGGATGTGACTGACACCGTGGCCGCTGCGCTTGGCGGCCGCGAGGCCGGGATCGTCTTTGAGGGTGACCGGCGGTTCGATATTGTTGTGCGCCTGCCCAATGCTGGCCGTAACGACCTTGAAGCAGTCGGCGCTCTACCGATCATGCTGCCGCAGGAAGGGGCATCCATTCCGCTGAGTGCCGTGGCCAGCTTCAGCTTCTCGGAGGGTCTCAACCAGGTCAGCCGCGACAATGGCCAGCGCCGCGTTGTGGTTCAGGCGAATGTGCGCGGGAACGACCTCGGCAGCTTCATCGCCGAAGCCCAGAGCAAGGTCGCAGCGCAAGTCCAGCTGCCGCCCGGCAGTGCGATCGAATGGGGCGGGCAATTCGAGAACCTGCAAGCCGCCTCGCAGCGCCTGTCGCTGGTAATCCCGATCGTGTTCGCGGCGATCTTCGGCATCCTGTTTGTCGCGTTGCGCGGGTTTCGGCCCGCTATCGCGGTCTACTCGGCAATCCCGTTGGGTCTGGCGGGCGGCGTGTTCGCGCTGGCATTGGCTGGTCTGCCCTTTTCGGTATCGGCAGCGGTGGGCTTCATCGTGCTGGCAGGTGTCGGCGTTTTGAACGGCCTGGTCGTTATGACGGCAATCAACCAGCGGATCGACGAAGGGCTGGCCGTTGCGCAGGCCATTGTGGAAGGCTCACTCGAACGCTTTCGGGCGGTTCTGATGACCGGGATCGTTCCTGCCATCGGCTTCGTGCCGATGGCGCTGGCGACGGGACAGGGCGCAGAGGTGCAGAAGCCGCTCGCCATCGTCGTGATTGGCGGACTGATTACCTCGACTATCCTGACGCTTTTCGTCCTGCCCGCGATCAGCCAGCTTTTGCTCAGGGGCAAGCACAAGCATCACGAAACAGGTGAGTACTCCGACGTCGATAAGCTCGGCAGCGAGCTTCCGGCGTAGAAAGGGCGGAATATGGAACAGAACCACGGTCATCCCCAAGATGACGCCAACACCGCCGACCACCGTGACGATGACGGCCACGCGCATGGCGGCGGCGATGAAACGGGCTTGCGCATTTTCCTGTTCGCCTGCTTGGTGGCGGCAATTGCCTATGGCGTTTCGTGGCTCCAACCCGCATGGTCGCGGTGGGCTTACGGCGTGGGCGCAGTGCTTTCGGTGGCACCCTTTGCTCGAACTGCATTCACCAAGGCGCTGAAGGGCCGCCCGTTCAGCATCGAGACCCTGGTAACAGTGGCGGTGCTGGGGGCTATTCCGATAGATGCAGGAGCCGAAGCGGTTGTCGTGGTGGCGCTGTTCTCGCTGGGCGAACTGCTTGAGGGTTTTGCAGCAGCCCGCGCGCGTTCGGGATTGAGCGCACTGGCCAAGCTGTTGCCATCGCAAGCCGTCATCGAGGTCGATGGCGAGCGGCGCACAGTGGATGTCACAACGCTGAACATCGGGGCGATCATGCTGGTTTCTGCCGGAGATCGGATCGCCGCCGATGGCCGCATCGTAAGTGGCAGCTCCGCGCTCGACGAAGCAGCGATCACGGGAGAATCGCGTCCCGTGGAAAAGACGGTTGGTGCCGATGTCTTTGCCGGATCGATCAACGGCGATGGCACGCTGAAGATCGAAGTGACAAAAGACGCATCGAACAGCGTGGTCGCCAGGATTGGTGATCTTGTGGCGCAGGCTCAGGCGACGACTGCGCCGACCGCCCGCTTCATCGACAATTTCAGCAGCTGGTACACGCCTGCCGCGATCATACTGGCGACGCTGATCGCTTTTGTGCCGCCGCTGGCCTTTGGCGGCGAATGGGCCACCTGGACCTATCGCGCGTTAACGGTGCTGCTGATAGCCTGCCCCTGTGCGCTGGTGCTTTCAACCCCTGCTGCGATTGCCACCGGCATTGCAACGGCGGCGCGCAGCGGCATCTTGATCAAGAGCGGCGAAGCGCTGGAACAGCTAGCCAAGATCGGCATTGCGGCCTTTGACAAGACCGGCACTCTGACACGTGGGCATCCAATGGTCACCGATGTGGCAGGCCCGGACACGCTGGAACTGGCTGCGGCCATCGAGACCGGATTGACGCACCCGGTCGCCAAGGCGATCGTTGCCGAAGCAGAGCGGTTGAAAGTAGCAGTGCCCAAATCGGCCGATGTCACGATAAAGCAAGGCCAGGGCGCGGTCGGTATGGTTGGCGGCAAGCAAGTGGCGCTGTTCAGCCCGCGTGCGGCGGGTTCGCTAAGCGCCGACGTAGCAGCAAGCATTGATACGCTCGAACGCGCGGGCAAAACGGTCGCGGTGTTGCTGGTGGACGGCAAATATCAGGGTCACATCGCGGTTCGCGATGAAGCACGCGACGATGCCAGCCCCGCCATTGCCGCGCTCAACGCGCTTGGCATTCGATCGCTGATGCTCAGTGGTGACAATCAGCGCACGGCAACGGCTGTCGCGCAAGGGCTGGGCATGGAGGCCGAGGGCGAGTTGATGCCAGCCGACAAGCTCAAACGGATCGAAGCCCTCAAAGCCGAAGCGCCGGTCTTGATGGTGGGTGACGGTGTCAACGATGCTCCCGCGCTTGCCACCGCTACACTTGGTCTGGCCATGGGAGGCGGCACCGATGTCGCAATCGAGACTGCCGATATCGGCCTGCTCAAAGATCGCTTGTGGGGCGTGCCAGATGCCATCCGGCTCGCCCGCAAGACCCGCAACACGATCTTCGCCAACATTGTCATCGCGGTCGGTCTCAAGCTCGTGTTTCTAGTACTTGCCGTCTTCGGCATCACCAATTTGTGGACCGCCATCATCGCCGACACGGGGGCGACGATTCTGGTTACGTTCAATGCACTGCATCTGTTCTGGACGTTCCAGCCAACGGCGGTGGAAGAACGTCACACCGCCAGCCCGAGGGCTTGAACATGGGCGCAGGACATAGCCACGCTGACGCCGGACACGGAACACCGGGGCATAGTCACGGCGCGGGGGCGAGTACAAAGCGGCTCGCAATCGCGCTCGGCCTGACCACCACATTCCTGGTCGCCGAAGTGGTTGGCGCGTTCTGGTTTGGCAGCCTTGCCTTGCTTTCCGACGCCGCGCATATGTTCACCGACTGTGCAGCGCTTGCCATTGCACTGGCAGCAGTCAAAATCGGCCAGCGGTCGCCTGATGACCAGCGCACCTTCGGCTATCGCCGCTTTGAAATTCTCGCTGCCGCGTTCAACGCGATCCTACTGTTTGCGGTTGCGGGCTATGTGCTGATCGAGGGCATCGGGCGTTTCTTTGATCCCAAGCCCGTTGAGTCGGTCGGAATGCTGATCGTCGCCACCATCGGCCTGGTCGTGAACCTGATTTCGATGCGCATCCTCGCGGGCGGCAAGGACGACAGCCTCAACGTAAAGGGTGCCTATCTCGAAGTTTGGGCAGACATGCTTGGGTCGATTGGCGTCATCGGTGCGGCCATCGCGATCTATTTCACCAACCTCAACTGGATCGACCCCATCGTCGCCATCGGCATTGGCCTGTGGGTGCTGCCCCGAACCTGGACGTTGCTGAGTGATACCACCCATATACTGCTGCAAGGCGTCCCGCGCGGCTTCGACCTTAAAGCCATCCGCGCTGCGATGGGGGCAGTCGAGGGGGTCACCGGCGTACACGACCTGCACCTCTGGTCGGTCGCGGGTGATGACGCCAGCCTGACTGCGCACGTAGCGGTGATTGAGGTCGATCGCGCGGAGACCACCAGTCTGGCCGTAGTCGAAATGCTCGAAGCGCGTTTTGGCATCCACCATGCGACGATCCAAACCGAATCAAAACCTTGCGGCGACGAAGAGAGCCTGCATGCCTGATCGTACCGCGCCGCAGACCGACTGGATCCGGTATGATCTTAGGCTGCCTCAAACGTATGTGCTTCGAATTGAACGCCGAGCCGTTTGCTGACCGTTTCAAAAATTGCCGCGAGGTTGTCCATGCTCGGATTGCCCTTCTCCGAAAGCATGCGGTGCAGGCTCTTGCTTGGGCGATTGGTTTCGTTGGCCAGATCCTCGAACCCGACCGAGGCATTGACCAGGTCACGAAGGATCAGGCGCGAAACGTGCGGCTCGCCGTTGAGAAACGCGGTCGCTGCCTCGTCGAGCATGGCTTTGGCGAAGGCAGGATCGCGCGCGGCGCGCTCCTTCACCGTCTCCTTGAAATCGCGTGTCAGCGCCACCTTGCCTAGCTCCTTGCCTTCTTCATCTTGGCCTTCCGGCCCTTGTACTCGTCGAGCAATGCGCCCGCCTGCTTGATATCCGCCTGCTGCCGCTTCTTGGTCCCGCCCACGAAAAGTATGATCAGTTCATCCCCATCCTGGGCGAGATAGAGCCGGTATCCCGGTCCCCAGTCGATCCGGTATTCGCCAAGCCCGCCGCCGATCCATTTGACGTTCGACAGATTACCCAGTTCCAGTCGAACGATGGACGTCGCCACCTTGGCCGCAGCCTGAACATCGAGCTCGTCGAACCAACCCCGGAACGGGCAAGAACCGTCTTCGCGAATATATTCCTCGACAATCACTTTGCACCGCCGTTGGTAACATATTCGTTACCTTATGTCTAGGCCGCCGCCGCCGCGTTTGTAGGTAAAGCGGGCTGCGCAGCGATGTCGCTATGAGCATTGCCAAAGTTCACACCATTGATGACTCCATCCGCCTTGGCGAGAATCGAAACGACATGATTATTCCAGAGGTCGAGCGCCTCCCGCTTCTCGGCCTTCCAGTCATGCCGCTGATAGATACCGGCGACCCCGGCGCGAGACCCGCCGACGTGATTCAACACCGCTTCGGTGACTTCAAAGCGAACGCCCAGCCGCTGAAATCCGGTAGCGAGCGTTCGGCGAAGGTCGTGCAGCCGCCAGGGCGCAATCGGATCGCCGCCATCCTCGGCAACCATTCGATCAAGCTTTTCCTTTCCTTTGTGATAACCAGTAAACCCACCGCCTGTTGAGGTGGAGAAAACCTTGCCCCGTCTTGGCCAAGTTGATTTCCCGGCAACAGCGTCGAGCACAGCGACTGCAAGTTCATTGAGTGGAACGCGGTTGGGCTCGCCGTTCTTCGCGCGATCGCCGGGCAACGTCCACATCCGCTCGAGCTGTTCCAATTCTTCCCAGGACAACGACGAAACTTCCTCGCGTCTCTGTCCGGTCACGATGAGCAGTCGCACAATCGGGCCAAAGCAATGGTGGGTCTTGGGGGCATGCTCCCAAATTCTGGCTAATTCCTGATCAGAAAGCCATCGATCCCGTGCTTTGACAGCAGGTGGCGTCTCCATCCCTTCCATGGGGCTACGATCGATATCGCCCCGACTGACCGCCCAACGGAACATGCGTCGCAGTACGGCGAAGACATTGCGACGGTTGGCAACCTGGCAGTCGGGCATCCGATCAAACACGGCGACCACATCAGATCGGGTGATTTTGGGTAGCGGCTTGCTGCCCAGTACCGGCTTCACATGAATCCTGAATGAGCGCGCGACCAGCACCTTCCAGCCTCTGCCGACGCACGACTTTTCAAAGCGTTCCGCATAATTGCTGAACGCGAGGTCGACCGCTTCGCGGCGGCGCTGTTTCTCGACTTCGACCGGATCGATACCTTGCGCGATAAGCAGGAAAAGGCGCTGCGCCTCTTCTCGGGCGGTTGCAGGTGTCCACGGCGATCCATGACTGCCGATCGTATAGCGTCGCGTGCTTGCTTCGCGCCCGCCCATGCGGAATTGCAGGATGTAGGAAACCGCACCACTCTTCGTGATCTTGGCACCAAATCCTTTGATGCCGTCATCCCACAAGAAGCCTTCTGACCGCGATGCAATCAGGGCGTCGACCGTCCGTTTCGTTATCTTTCCACTCGCCATTTTTTCGCCTCCAAACGCGGCGTCCAGCAATCACCCAGCAATCACCGGGTAATCACCGGGGCGGAAATTGCCGCCAAGGGACGAAAACTGTAGAGTAGATAACCTGTTGGAATAAAGCGGTAATTCTACGCTAGAGGTGCCCTTAAATACGCCTCCAACGAAAATACCAGACCTCGTGCCCGTAGACGGTGCGGGCCTTGTGCTCATAGCGGGTTTCGGGCCAGCCGCCGGGGCGCTGCTGAAAGTCCTCCGGGTCTTCGATCAGCCAGTCGAACTGGGCCCGGTGGCGGCGCATAACCATCAAAGCGTGGCGGACATAGACCGCG
>JBEBKE010000012.1:0-32870 GCA_040079555.1 Sphingorhabdus sp.
CCCCCAACCCCTCCTCTAAAGGCGACGGGCTTTACACACTTTCCCCCAGCGACATGGCGATCCATTGCGCCGCACATCTGATCGCCGATGGAGACCTTGCTGGCGGATTGCGCAACCTGTGGGATTTTCACTGCCTGTTGACCGAATTTTCCGCCACCGACCGCGACTATTTTGTAAAGCTTCAAACGCGCGCTGCGCATCACCAGCTCTGGCCCGCCGTCCACCGCGCAGTCCGAATGGCGCACGAACTTTATGGCACAGAAATCCCCAAAGAATGGCAAGGCTGGAACCGCCAAGACAAATGGTATGTCCGCCGCTTAACCGCACGCGATGGCTGGGGCCGCCCGAGGCGTAAAATCACCCGCCAAATTTTCTACATCCGGTCACATTGGTTGCGCATGCCGCCGGTAATGCTGGCGCGGCACTTGTTCACCAAATGGCGCAAGGCTAAGGACAAAAAATGACGAACATAGCAGCCATCATCCTCGCCGCGGGCAAAGGCACCCGCATGAAATCCGACACGCACAAAGTGCTGCACCCAATCGCAGGGCGGCCGATGCTGATGCACTTAATGGCCAGCGTCGATGCGCTGTCGCCTGCGAAGAAGGTCGTGGTGGTCGGTTCGGGCAAGGAGCAGCTAGAGGCCGCACTTGCGGATTCGGCTGACTTGGCTGTGCAAGAGCCGCAGCTCGGCACTGGCCATGCGGTGCAGATGGCAGAAGCTGCGCTGGCGGGCTTTGAGGGCGACGTCCTTATCCTCTATGGCGATGTGCCTTTTGTGCCGCCTGCGACATTGCAGGCAATGGTGGACCGGTTAAACGCGGCGGATGCGCCCGCCGTGGTTGTGCTTGCGTTCGAACCCGAAGACTCCACCGGCTATGGCCGCGTGATTGTTCAGGATGGCCGGATCGCGAAGATGGTCGAGCAAAAGGATGCGACTGACGCGGAGAAGGCAGTCAAACTGTCCAATTCCGGCCTGATGGCGGTGAAGGCGTCAGATCTCTTCGCTTTGCTCGCCCGCATGACAGACGACAATGCGCAAAAGGAATACTACCTCACCGACATCGTCAACATCGCCAATGCCGATGGCCGTTCGTGCGTGGCGGTGACCACCGATCCATTCGACGTCGCAGGCATCAACAGCCGTGCACAACTGGCCGAAATGGAGGGCGAATGGCAAGCCCGCCGCCGCGTGCAAGCGATGGACGACGGCGCGACGTTGATCGCGCCAGATACCGTCTGGTTTTCCTATGACACCGTGATTGGCCGTGATGTGCTGATCGAACCTAACGTATTCTTCGGTCCCGGTGTCACTGTGGCCGACCACGCCAAAATCCGCGCCAACTGCCACATTGAGGGGGCGAGCATCGGCGAGGGTTGCGAAGTCGGACCTTTTGCGCGTCTGCGCCCCGGCACGGTGCTGGAGGAAAAAGCCAAGATCGGCAATTTCGTCGAAGTGAAAAAAGCGCGCTTTGGCAAAGGCGCAAAGGCCAACCATTTGTCCTATATCGGCGACGCTGATGTGGGAGCCAAAGCAAACATCGGCGCAGGCACAATCACCTGCAACTATGACGGCTATTTTAAGTACCAAACGGTGATCGGCGAAGGCGCGTTCATTGGGTCAAACTCGGCGTTGATTGCACCGGTCAAGATCGGCCGCGACGCGATTGTCGCAGCAGGCAGCGCAGTGTCCCGCGACGTAGCCGATGGCGAACTGCGCATGGTCCGTGCGGAGCAACTGGTAAAGCCCGGCTGGGCAGATAGGTTTCACGATGCGATGCGGCGGAAGAAGGAGGGTGCGAAATGAAAATCCCCGAGTTGGCGTTTACCACAACGGTTTGGGACGAAGTGCCCACAACAATCCATCCCGGAGAATCAGGCGAAGCACTCTGGAAAACCATTGAGATCGGCGATGTACGGATTAGAATGGTAGTGTATTCTCCTAACTACCTCGCGGATCACTGGTGCGATCGTGGCCACATCCTGCTCGTCCTTGAAGGTGAGCTTATTTCAGAGTTACGCGACGGCCGTGTCAGTAGGCTCAAAAAGGGAATGAGCTACCAAGTTTCAGATTTTGGCGATACCGCTCACAGGTCTTCTACCAAGACGGGTGCAAAGCTGTTCATCGTGGATTGAACAACTTGACATGATCTCATGATATGACGTCAATATATCATGACTCGCATCCTCGCCGACCTGCCTGATGAAGACATCAAAAGACTTGATCAGCTCGCCGCCAAAAGGCGCAAATCATCACCGTCGGCCGTTTCAACCTAGCCTAATTCTTAGGTGTTTCACCACCCATCTCACCCTCCGCAGCTTCCGGCTCCCCATCACCAACAGTCACCTCACCGCGCGTGATTTTGCCCTGGCGCAATAAAACCTCGCTCTTGGCTTTGATCTGGTTGGTGTAAGATGCAATCGCGTAGCTCTGTGAGTCCTTCACCGGTTTACCGTCTACGGTAACGTTACCGATCACGATGGGTCTGTGGCCGCCCTCCATATCAGCGATATCATAATCATAGGAATTGACCTTCAGCGCTTTGGTCTCGTTCAGCTCTGCCAGCACATCATCCCACATATAGGCCTGAAAATGATCGCGCAGGTCCTTTTCAAAATTGGGGAAGTAAAACCGTTCAGCGTCCTTATACACTTTGGATACGCCGCCCCGGGTGAATGACCGCAGCGAGTTTACAAATTCGTCCGCGTTTTGATTGAGCAGCTTTTCGGTGTTCTCACCCGTAAAGGCTTGCCCTTGCAGCGTTGGCGAACCGATATCGCCATGGAAAAATCCGTACATTACCTTTGGATCTGACCAATTTGGAAAAACGATATTTTCCCGGATGTCGCGCAGGCTAAGTTTCGTGCCATTCACCGAAATGACTTTGGCATCGTGCATCGGCATTTTCTCGGGCCCGATCAACATTTTGCTTGGTTGCGAAACCGGATAATTTTCAGCGATCAACAGGATGACGGTGACATTGTGCAGATTGAACCAATAGGCCAGCTGCTCTTTTCTGGATAGGGACGCAATGTCGACTGCTGCGTTCAAATCCTCCAGCTCACGCTTATATTCCTGCAATATCGTAACATGTTCCGCGGTCAGCTTTGAAAACGGGATTTTGTTGCCCTCCTGCCGATAGGGCGAAGTATGCTCGCCGATAAAACGGCTGCCTGTTAAGGCGGTAGGCTTTGGTGCAATCTGGCGGGTTGACAGGCCGGTCAGGAATACCAGATTATTCAAAATCTGATCGAGGAACGCGTAGTCAATTTTAGCCTGGCTTTTAGGCGTCGGAGTGAATTTAGCGTATTCGGCCGGGGCCGCTGCTTGCACGGCTTTGTCGGCGCCTGTATCCTGCGCAAACGCACTCGGCATGGTGACCAGAGAGAGCGCAGCTACCCCTGAAAGCAAAACCGCAAATCGCATCGAAAATTCCCTTTTGCAGAATCAAAGCACATATCAGATCGCGAAACCGCGTTTTTATTACTATAATGAACATCTATCATTGTTCCGTGACAAATGATCGGCTCGCTCGACCAATATCGGATAACCGTCGACCAGATACAATTTAACCGCAACGGCTTGACATGATATCATGATATGATATCAGTATATCATTATGACTCGTATCCTCGCCGACCTGCCTGATGAAGATATCAAATGGCTCGACCAACTCGCCGCCGAGCAAGGCAAGTCGCGTGCGGCTATATTGCGTGAGGCGGTTTCGGCCTATCGGCCTGCATCTTCGGAGAATGACAGCAGCTGGATAGATAAGGGTTTTGGGCTGTGGGCTCGCCATGGCATTGAATATGATCCGCATGAATATGAGCGCAAGCGCCGAGCCGAATGGACGCATTACTGGCACGATGATTACGAAGAGGTTCGCGCTGAATCACCAGACATGTTTGATGCGGAAGATGACCGCCAGCGGCAGATTTATCTGGACATGTTGGCCGGTAAGTATCCCCAACCTAAAGCACCTGGCCAAAAGTGAGCGGCTTCACCTTCGACGCCAACATCGTAATTGATGCCTTGGCGGGCTTCCCGCTTGCGCGCGCTGAAATCCAGCGTTCCGTGACAATGGGATCGCGACCATGGATTAGCCGGATGGCATGGATAGAAGTGTTGTCCAAAGGGGATGAGGCAATTGTGCGCGACGCAATGTCTTTTCTCTCACGCTTTGGTCTTGATGAAATTGATGATGAAATTTCGCAACGGGCGGCTGCCCTGCTTAGGGAACGGCCCCGGTTAAAATCCCCCGATGCCCTCATTCTTGCTACCGCCCAAATTCGGGGGCGCGTCTTAATTACACGAAATACTAAAGATTTTCCGGCAGAGATGCCGGGCATCCGCGTACCTTATATACTCTGAACGCTTACCTTTTTACGAAAGAAAAAATTCATGTGCGGCATTATCGGCATTGTTGGCAATTCCTCTGTCTCTGACCGGTTGGTCGATGGGTTGAAGCGGATGGAGTATCGCGGCTATGACTCGGCTGGCGTCTGCACTGTGCAGGACGGCCAATTGATCCGCCGCCGGGCCGAGGGGAAGCTGGCCAATCTGGTTACGGAACTAAAGGGGAATGACGCGCCCGGCAATATCGGCATCGCGCATACCCGCTGGGCGACGCACGGCGCGCCGACGACGAGCAACGCGCATCCGCATGCGACCGGCGAAGTGGCTTTGGTCCACAATGGCATTATTGAGAATTTCAAACAGCTGCGCGATGAGTTGACCGCGCGCGGTCGGAAATTTGAAAGCGAGACCGATACCGAGGTTGTCGCCCATCTCGTTTCCGAACAGGTTGAGGCAGGGCATTCGCCTGCCGAGGCAGTCAAAGCTGTGCTCCCCCGCCTGCGCGGTGCTTTTGCGCTGGCGATTGCCTTTCGCGAGTTTCCCGATTTCTTGATCGGCGCGCGCCTCGGCAGCCCGCTGGTCGTAGGCTATGGCGATGGCGAAACCTATTTGGGCTCCGACGCGCTCGCGCTCGCGCCGCTGACGCAGCAGATTGCCTATCTGGAGGAAGGCGACTGGGTCGTCATTGCTCGCGAAGGCGCGCAGATTTTTGACAAGGACAATAATCCGGTCGAGCGCGAAGTAACTACGTCGGGCGTGTCAGCAGCCTCAATCGAAAAAGGCAATTACCGCCATTATATGCAGAAAGAGATTTTTGAGCAGCCCACCGTGGTCGCGCAAACGCTCTCCAGCTATATCCGTCCGCTCGAACAAACCGTCGCGTTGCCGCAGATGGATTTTGATCTGGCTGGGGTAAAACGCATCACCATCGTTGCCTGCGGCACGTCGTTTTATGCGGGCATGGTCGCTAAATATTGGTTCGAGACTTTCGCGCGTGTGCCGGTCGACATCGATGTTGCGTCCGAATTCCGCTATCGCGATCCGGTGCTGGAGGACGGCGGCCTTGCGCTGTTCATTTCGCAGTCGGGTGAAACGGCGGACACGCTAGCCGCGCTGCGCCATTGCAAGGAAAATGGCCAGACCATTGCGGTTGTCGTCAACGTGCCAACATCGAGCATGGCGCGCGAGGCGGACCTGTTGCTCCCCACCCATGCCGGGCCAGAAATCGGCGTTGCCTCGACCAAGGCGTTCACCTGCCAGCTTGCTGTGCTCGCCGCACTCGCCGCGCATCTTGCGCTGGTAAAGGGCAAGCTGAATGCCGAAGAGGAGCGCGAAATCGTCCGTCATTTGATTGAGGCACCCGCCGCGCTCAACGCCGCCTTGGCGCATGACAAGGATATCGAGGCGATGGCGCATTTGATCGCGCCCGCCCGCGACGTGCTGTATCTGGGCCGCGGCCCAGATTATCCGCTGGCGATGGAAGGCGCGCTGAAGCTGAAAGAAATAAGCTATATCCATGCCGAGGGCTATGCATCGGGCGAAATGAAACATGGGCCGATTGCTTTGATCGACGAGGCCGTCCCCGTCATTGTCCTCGCGCCATCTGGCCCGTTGTTCGAAAAAACCGTCAGCAACATGCAAGAAGTCCGCGCCCGCGGCGGCAAAGTCGTGCTGATTTCGGATGCAGAGGGGATTGCCGAGGCGGGAGAAGGCTGTCTCGCCACTATTGAAATGCCGTCGGTGCATCCCTTGATCGCGCCTTTAGTGTATGCCGTGCCGGTGCAGCTGCTGGCCTATCATGTGGCTTGCGCTAAGGGCACCGATGTGGACCAGCCGAGGAACTTGGCGAAGTCCGTGACGGTGGAGTGAACGGTTTCCGATTGATTGACATCATTCATTGCGCATGTTATACAAAAATATAATTTTTTAGGAGCGACAACATGCACATTACCAATCTTCGCAAGGTCGGTGGTTCCGTGATGCTTGCGGTGCCGCCCGCTTTGCTCGACCTTCTTCACCTAAAAGCAGGTGCATCCGTCGGCGTGGACGTTGATGGGGGGCGCTTGGTTGTCGAGGCGTCACCTAGGCCGCGCTACACATTGGCCGAACTGCTTGCCGCATCGGATTATTCGGGTGGCGTGATGCCGGAAGACCGAGAGTGGCTTGACGCTCACGCCGTAGGCAGAGAAATCCTGTGAAGCGCGGCGACATTTACATGGTGTCGCTCAATCCCACTCAAGGCCGCGAGCAACAGGGTCACCGGCCCGTCCTGATCGTGTCGCCAACAGAGTTCAATTCAGCGACCAAGCTCCCTGTCGTTTTACCCATCACCAATGGTGGCGATTTTGCGCGGCGCATGGGTTTTGCGGTCGAGATCAGCGGCATTAAAACCACCGGACTCGTACGTTGCGATCAGCCTCGCGTCCTCGACATCGCGGAGCGAAGAGGGCGGAAAGTGGACGCGCTGCCCGACGCTTTACTCGATGAAGTGTTGGCGAAAGTGGCGACGTTGTTCGCGTGAGAGCGTTGAATATGTGTCATGCGTCAACGGGACTGATGTGATGCGGACGAGGAATTTGACGAAGTCGGTTACGGTGGAGTAAAGCGCTTAGCTCTTTTTTTAAGTTGCCCAAAACTTCCGGCTGAGGATCCAAGCTAAAAAATAGGCTTCAAGAAACGTTAGGACCAACATGAAGCCGCTGATAGCCAATAAGACGCTTACGGTTAGCGACCCATTGGTCCCGAACAGCATATCGGCACCACCAATACTGACCGGCAAGTCGTAGAACAACAGCATGGCGATGATGAGAAGCAACGGTGCGAGAAAATTTATCAAGACCATGCCCAGTGAGAACCAAAGCCGTTCGTTGGATAGCATTGCGCGTTTCTCTTTACGTCCAAAGGCCGCTATGCCACAGATGATTGACGCTAAAATCGTGATATATCCCGCGCTGTTCCCTAGATCGAAATCTATCAGATAAATCAACGCCCATATGGCAAGTATGACAGCAGCAAAAGCAATCGCTGCAATCACCACATATCTCAACATTGAGACTGGTTGTGTGATGTCAAGCTTGTTTGAAATACCCATAGTTATCCGCTCCTCATTTTTTTAGTATCGGCGCAAGTTGTTTTTTCCTAGCTCTGATCTGAGCCACCCAACAATATTGCGAAAAATGTGGCCTTGGAGTAGATCGGTAGCCCAAACTCGGTTGGAAGTAGGAATTTGCGATGGCAGGGCAATATCTGACGCGATCCGAAATCGGCGATCTGTCCTATCAATTGGACAAGATAAATTCGATGAAGAAGCGCGCCCAGTGGGAGCAACATCCAACCAACGCGGTTGTTTGCGGTTGCCCGGACCGGCGATGTGGCGGCTGGCATGTCGTCGATACACGCCGTAAAATCCTGACCGATGATGAGGTTACCGAAACACTCAAGCTTCACAGTCAAAACCAAAAGCGGGACAAGGCTGCTGCGCGGGGCTAATTTGGCCGCAATGCGCCCCGCGATTGCGCCGATTGTGTAGTAGTGCAAATGCAGTTGCTCTAATGGCTAATTTTCACTCCACCTTCTTTTCTATCGGAAATAGCGAGGATTTTTCCGCCGACGCTTGGCGCCCATATTTTTTGAATTTTGATACGCAAAAATGGAACGAAGATATGGGAGGGTCAATCCAGTATATCGATGGCCAATGTAATTATTCCCTAATAATGAACTATGTTGAAGGCAAAATTCTATCAATCTCTTATAGCGTGTATTGCGCTTCGGATTTTTCAAGAAATATATCTTATATTTCATTAAATAAAATCGATTCAATGAATGATTTTTTAATTTCAAAAAATGCAACAACTTTGCCTATTGGCAGTTGCATTGTATCTGATTTGGTATGGAATGCTGTCGAGTCATTTTTGAATGATCCCGTTCATCTGCCCGTTACAATCCAATGGGCTAATTCAAAAGACATCGTCTGGGGTGAGGATTTTTAGCGCTCTCGGGAATTTCTGGGACACGGGAATTGAATTTCGAGGAGAAATTCGGAATTACGGTGGCAGTTTACTAATTACACTTATTCGCCACCTACCCTCACTTCACCCCAAACCGCCTCGTCGCCCTTTTAATCAACGCCTTTTCCAGTGGTGCCCATTTGTCGTTGATTTTGCTGGTCGGGCCGCCATCGCCGTCGATCAGGTCCATGGTGGTCATCGGGGCCATGTCCTCATTATAGAACAGGATCATTTCGCTGCGGGCCAGGCCGGTTGCGTCCTTTGCCTCCAGATGGACTAGGCGGACATTCATCATATGCGCGGGCAGAGTGTA
Source organism: Sphingorhabdus sp. (assembly GCA_040079555.1). Taxonomy (GTDB): domain Bacteria; phylum Pseudomonadota; class Alphaproteobacteria; order Sphingomonadales; family Sphingomonadaceae; genus Sphingorhabdus_B. The sequence goes on from JBEBKE010000012.1 coordinate 8,678, forward strand.
GCCGGCTTTGGCGATCAGCTGCCGGACTCGTTCGAGATCAGACGCTGGCTTCGCAGGCTCAGCGGTTGGGCCGAAACGGGCGCGGACCTGAAAATCGCGGTTCCAGAAACGCATCGGCGTGTTGGGCGGGCTGGGATAGTCATAATGATAATCGGGGAATTCGGGCAAATAGGCCTCAAACTGGATCCAGTAAAAGCGCTTCACCCGGCGATCGTTGCCTGCCTCGACAAAGACATGGATTTCGCAGTCTGCGACATCATACAGGTTCCATCGATCCGCACCGACATATTTCGCCGCCCTGGGCACCGTGATGCGCAGTTGCGGGTCTGCTTTGGACGTGACGCTGTTGGCGCTGGCGATCCGTTCGGGCGCCGCGGCGTTTGCGGTTGCTGCGAGAAATGCAGCGAGGATGAAAGCAATGGCAAAAGTGCGCATCCTGTATTGCTATAACAATACAGTTGGTCGGTCAATTTGATATCCCTTGCAATGTAGGATTTGTTTTGAGACTGTTCAGTTCCTGCTCTTTGAACTTGTCAATTCGCGCAACCGGAACCGTTCGGAACATAGCGAAGGGTCGCCACCGACCCGGCGACCGGATTGATCCTACAATTGGCGGTAATAGTGCGTTTCAGGTGAGACTTTAGTGTGACCTTTCGGAATTGCGATGCTGGATACTAGGCCTTACCAGCAGCCAATGCCACCATCCCCTCAAGTGCAAAAAAGTTAAGTGTTGCCAGAGCGAATAAAACTGCGCTTATCGGTTAAGGCGCGCTTGGTGCGGGTACGCGCATTTGCGCGCTTTGCGATTGATGCTCGCTGCTTTATGTCTACGTCATGAGCGCCACCAAAATCATCCTGATCATCGTGCTGCTGTCGCTTGGATTTCACCTGTTGCTGTTCGGCTATATGAAGCGGCGGATCGCAGCGGCAAAATGCAAAAAGGAGCAGCTGCATGACTGATCACGCCAACCCGACCGCCACAGTTGAGAGCATCGATGGCGCCTATGCGCAGCTGGTGCGATCAAGGATGCATGAATGGAGCGCCGGCGAGCCGGTCGAACTTGACGGCACCGACAATGGCCCCACGCCCTACGAGTTGCTGCTTTCCGCGCTTGGTGCCTGCACCGCGATCACGCTGGAAATGTATGCCGCGCGCAAAGGCTGGCCATTGGAAAAGGTGCATGTCACGCTGGAACATTCGCGGGAAACGCGTGGAGGCGAGAATGACGGCAAGCCTGTCGATATGATCGACCGCATTGTCCGGCTGGAAGGACCGCTGGATGATGAACAGCGGGCAAAGCTGATCGAAATCGCGGAAAAATGCCCAGTGCACCGCACGCTGACCAACCGCATCGATATCTCGACGATGTTGGCTTAAAGCGGCTCGACGTGTAACGGCATCCCGCCCTTTGGCCGCAGCGTCACATTGCCATAGGGCAGAGGCGCAAACCCAGGCGTTAAACGGAAACGCCTTGCCGACAGCCAATGCGCCAAGATGATCAGCGCTTCAGTAATGGCAAAACGCGCGCCGACGCAAATGCGCGGCCCCACGCCAAAGGGGATATATTGGAAACGGTGTTGCTGCGCCTTGTTTTCGGGGGTGAACCGGCTGTGGTCAAAGCTGTCGGGATGCTCCCACAACTGCCGGTGGCGATGGACAACCCAGGGGTAGACAAAGATCAACTCGCCTTTTTTCACCGGGATCCCGTGCATATCATCGTCCGCAACAGCCTCGCGGATCAATTGCAGCGCCGATGGATAGAGGCGCATCGTTTCGTCCAATATCTGACGCAACAAAGGCAGCCGGTCGGCCAATGTTGCAACATCACCGTCCAGATTGGCTAAGGCTTCGGCTCGCGCTTCTTCTTGCAGCTCGGGCTGCCCGGCAAGCAGATAGATCGCCCAGCTGAGCGCCGTAGCGGTGGTCTCATGCCCTGCGGCGTAAAAGGTCAGTGCGTTATCGACAGCCAACTCGGCAGCTTCGTCGGGCGGCAGATCGGCATACAGTGCGCGCATCAATCCGCCAAAGAAATCATCGCCACCGCCATCAGGCCCGCGTTCGCGCACCAACTGACCCAAAGTTTCGCGCAACCACCGGCGTGATTTGCGCATCCGGAACATGCTGGGGCTCGGGTCAAATTCTTGTAGGCCCATCATCCGCAAGAAACGGGGTTGGCCGGCGACTGATATGACCGCCTCGATATGCCCCGCCGCCTCGCGCGTCACCAATCTCGGATCGCCTGAAAACAAAGCCTTTGCGATAATCGCCATCGTCGTGTCGGTCGCAACCTGCGCCATATCGATCCGCCGAGCTTCGCTGGGCCAGCTTTGCAGTTGCTCAGAGGTCGCCTCGGCCATCAATCCGGCCATCCGCGTCACCGCGCCTGGCGCAAATGTCGGAGCTACAATCCGCCGCTGCTTCCGCCAATCCTCACCTTCCGCGCTCAGCAATCCGTTGCCAATCACCGGTTTCAGTATCTGCCGCGTCAGTTTTGGGCGCACATAATTGGCATGATTGTCGAGCAGGACATGGCCGATCATGTCGGGATGGTTGACGATATGCAGCTGCATATTCAAGAACTGGCGGTCCTTGTGCCAGACATCGAATGCAGGTTCGGCGATGCCGTGGACAACGCTGCGTAGCCGCTCTCCCATCATCCCGCGCCAGCCTGGCAGCCAATCCGGCACACGGATCGGTTGGGCGGGAATAAAAGGTGCGGTTGTGGCCATCGGAAATCTCCCAGATGCTCACGATAGCGAGGTAGCGACCTCAAACCAAGTGCGTGCTCTGCACCAATGGTTGCGCTAAACGTAACGTCGCTATGGCTTGATTTGGCATTTTTGCGCGCTTATACCCCAGTTTCAGAAGTCAGCGGCCTCCTATGGGGCCGCTTTTCGCTTTTTGGCTAATCGGAAAGGAACCAGCCATGTCGATCACCCCTTTGATGCCCGTCTATCCCCGTTGCGGGTTCCGGCCGGTGCGAGGCGAGGGCGCTTGGTTGATTGGCGAGGACGGCCGCCGTGCGCTGGATTTTGCCAGCGGTATCGCGGTCAATCTGCTCGGCCATGGCCATCCACATCTGACCAAAGCGATCCAGGATCAAGCCGCGACGTTGATGCATGTGTCGAACCTGTACGGCAGCCCGCAGGGTGAAGCCTTTGCGCAGCGGCTGGTCGATACCACTTTCGCCGACACGGTGTTCTTCACCAACTCTGGCGCTGAGGCGATGGAGTGCGCGATTAAGACAGCGCGTGCCTATCACCAGTCGGTTGGCCATGATCATAAATTTGAACTGATTACCTTCAAAAACGCGTTCCATGGTCGCACCATGGCGACGATTTCGGCGAGCAATCAGGAAAAAATGCACAAGGGTTTTGCGCCGTTGCTGCCCGGATTCAAATATGTTGATTTCGACGATTTGGAAGGCGCCAAGGCGGCGATGGGGCCGAACACAGCTGGCTTTATCGTCGAACCGATTCAAGGCGAAGGCGGCATCCGTCCGGCATCGGACGCATTTATGAAGGGCCTGCGCGCTTTGTGTGACGAGCATGATCTGATGCTGGTGCTCGACGAAGTACAATGCGGTGTTGCCCGCACCGGCGCTTTGTATGCGCATGAGCTTTACGGCATCACGCCCGACATCATGGCATCGGCCAAGGGCATTGGCGGCGGCTTCCCAATGGGCGCTTGTCTTGCCACTGAGAAGGCTGCGCGCGGCATGGTCGTTGGCACGCATGGTTCGACTTATGGCGGCAATCCCTTTGCGATGGCGGCGGGTAATGCTGTTTGGGACGTCGTTGCCAATGATGAATTCTTGGGGCAAGTTCGCAGCACCGGCGATAAACTGCGCGGTGCGATTGAACAGTTCATCGGCAACTATCCCGATCTGTTCATCGGCGTTCGCGGCAAAGGATTGATGCTGGGCGTAATGATGACGCATGAGGCCCGTGCCTTTGTGGCGCATTTGCGTGACAGTCATGGGCTGCTGACGGTGGCGGCCGGGGACAACACATTCCGCGTGCTGCCGCCATTGAACATCGATGACAGCCATATTGCTACTTTCATGGAAAAACTGTCGGCGGGTGCGGCGGACTATGTGAAGCCAGCGGCATGACGCGGCATTTTTTGAACCTTGCCGATGCGGGGGGCGATGCGATTGCAGCGATGTTGGGCGACGCGATCGACCGCAAAGTAGCGCGAGTAGGTTTCCCAAAGGGTAAGGCTGACAGCGACGCGCCGCTTGCGGGCCACACGCTGGGTATGATTTTCGAAAAGAACTCGACCCGCACCCGCGCATCGTTTGAAATGGCGATCAAGCAATTGGGCGGGGACAGTATGTTCATGGCGTCTGGCCAGATGCAGCTGGGGCGCGGTGAGAGCATTGCTGATACGGCGCGTGTGCTATCGCGCTATGTCGATGCGATCATGATCCGCACTGACGATCATGCCAAGATACGGGAGCTGGCGCACTACGCGTCGGTGCCGGTTATCAATGGCCTGACCGACCTGTCGCATCCGTGCCAGATTGTCGCTGATCTGTTGACGTTGATCGAGCATGGGCAAGCGCTGCCGGGGCTTGAAATCGCTTGGCTCGGCGACGGTAACAATGTCCTCAACTCGCTGGTCGAGGCGGCGGGGCTGATGAAGTTCAACGTCCGCATCGGCGTGCCGCAGGGGTACGATAGCGACGCTAGCTTTATCGAGGCGGCGCGGGCCAATGGCGCGCACATCACCGTTACCCGTGACGCAGCCGAAGCAGCGGCTGGCGCGGACGTGGTCGTCACCGACACCTGGGTGTCCATGGGGCAAGACCATGCGCATAACAAGATTGCCGCGATGATGCCTTATCAGGTCGATGAGCGACTGATGGCACTGGCCAAGCCGACGGCGAAGTTCCTGCACTGCTTGCCCGCGCATCGCGGTGAAGAAGCAACCGATGCAGTGCTGGATGGCGCGCAATCGTTGATCTGGGACGAGGCGGAGAACCGGCTTCACGCGCAGAAATCCATACTGCTTTGGTGCTTTGGGCTGCTGTAATGGCGAGCCAACCGCTGACCTTTTCCGACCAACCGCTGCGGTTTTCGATCCCCGACATGCATGCCCGTGGGCGTGTCGTTCGGCTCGATAAGGTGCTGAACGACATATTGTCGGCGCATTCCTATCCACCATTGGTCGAGCGGACGTTGGCCGAGGCGTTGGTGCTGACGTCGTTATTGGGGGCGACGCTGAAAAACGCTGAGGGCCAGTTGACGTTGCAGGCGCAGACCGAAAACGGCGCGATTTCGATGCTGGTGTGCGATTACAAGAACGGCGCGCTGCGCGGCTATGCGCAGTTTGACGCTGATCGCCTTGCCGAACTGCCGCAGGACGCGACGCTTTTTGGGTTGTTCGGCAAAGGCTATTTGGCGATTACCTTTGACCGTGAGTTGCCCGCATCTGAGGGCGGCGGGCGCTATCAAGGGATCGTCCCGCTGGAGGGCGAAAGCCTGTGCGAGGCGACGACCAGCTACTTTGTGCAATCCGAACAAATCCCGACCTTTATCCGCGTGGCGATTGACCATGTCGCGGGACGGTGCTTGGCCGCCGGCGTCCTGATCCAGCATCTGCCCGATGGCGAGGAAGGGCGGGAGCGGTTGCATGTCCGCGCCGATCATCCCGAATGGGAGCATGTGCGGATACTCGCCGAAACGCTGACGCCAGCAGAACTGGCCGATCCCACGCTTGCGCTTGAGGACATAGTCTGGCGGCTGTTCCACGAAGAAAACCAGGTCCGCATCGAAATCAGCAGTCCCATGACCAAAGGCTGCCGCTGCGATCCGCACCACATCCGATCCGTCATGGCCAGTTTTCCGGCGGACGAGCGCGCAGAAATGGCCGATGACAGCGGCGATATCGTCGTGAATTGCGAATTTTGCTCGCGGACATTTCCGATCTCGCTGGTCAGTCTGGCTAACTAATCCGCGCGTTGTTGCACCGCAATAAATTCCTCCATTAACCAAACTCCAGTCATTCATCGTTCATGAAGCACATTCTATCGTGCTAAATATGACGAAAGCTGCTAATAGGCAGAAACATAATTCGGGTCGCGCCGGTATAAACAGGTGAACGACGGAACAATTGCATCATGATTACGCGTAATATCAAACTGGTTGTGGCTGGATTGCTGTCGCTGGGCGCTGGCTCGGCGGCGCAAAGCGTGGCTGCATCCGATGGCATCGAACTGCTGCAAACGCTGGAACGCGGGCTGTGGCAATTGCGCGCGGTGGGCGGCGGAAGCGCGGGCGCGGCAGCAAGCCAGCTGTGCATAGGCGATCCCCGGATGCTGGCGCAAATTCAGCACGGCACCACCAGCTGCACGCATCAAATTGTCGACGCCACCGCGAATTCGGTGACGATCAGCTATGTGTGTAAAGGCGCAGGCCAAGGGCTGACCACGATCCGCAAAGAAAGCGGCCGGCTGGTGCAAATCCAATCACAAGGCATCCGCAACAATTCGCCCTTTTCGTTCTCCGTCGAGGGACGGCGTTCGGGCGGGTGCTGACTGCAAACCGCTTAACCATAAATTAACCATTATGGCCTAGCCAATGTATGTGTCCTTCATGTGGGATACGCTTTCCTCCCTAAAAGGCTTTATGCCTAAACTGGGCCGTCCTTTCGGGGGCGGCCTTTTCTTTTTGGGTCGAATAACGCGCAGTTCGGCCGCCAGAAAACGGCAGAAACCCTCACAACTTCACAGTGAAATCAGGACCATTCTATGCCGGTGCAAAGGGGTTGCGAACGGCGATCAGACTTGGAAAGTCACACTAAGGACTCACCTTAAACGATGTGTCGCGGGGCGCTGTTTCATGCATCAGACGCACGGGCCATTTAGGGCTGAACACGGACTGACAATATCAAAGAGCAAAATAGAACATTACACGAACAAACTAGGGTTGTCAAGAGCGGCGACCTATTGCCAATTAGGGGTTAATGCGCTTGTTACCGTAATGCCAGCCAAGCTATTGCACCTGAAGCCGGGAATTCATTGATCGGAAAAAGAAATATTAGTCGTTCGCGTTTATCAGTTCTATCTTGAGCTGACACCATTCATTACGCTCAGTATTATAATGATTTAATAAATCTTGTTCATTTTTTAAAGAATTACTATCAATCGTATTTTCTTGTAACTTATTAAGTTTATCAGACAGAGCCAAAATGTTTATTTCGGATCTGCCAAGATTTAAGTATATTTGACAATAACCTTCGGAAACGTCGATATTATGATCGTCATTACCCTCGACTAATTCGTTTTCTCGGCCCCACGCCGATAGTTGATCAAGATAGCGGGAGCGCTCTGCACCTGCATTGCGATACCGCGCAACCAAATCATTAAAGGCTAATGTGCGTTCCGCCTGTGCTTTGGCATGTTCCGCCTGTGCTGCTTCGGCCCTTTTTCTCGCGTTTTCTGCCGTCAAAATCGGGCCGCAGGACAGGTCGCTGAAACTGTTGATCAGCATCGTCCTCACGGCGGGCTTGTGATGCGCCAATGGATCGACACCGACTGCAGCATCCAGGCCTTTCAGGCCGCTTTCGACAGCCACACAGGCACCAAGCATGTTTTTTTGGGACAGCCAATACATCGCAGAGCAGCCATCATCGGCCGCATCAACCACGGCGGATTTATTGTCTCGGTCAATATTTCTAGCACGATGACATTGAGTAATCCTGTCGCTAAAATTTTCCGCTGTTAATGCGACGCCGCTGGAAGCGGGTACGACTAAGTCTCCCGTTAGCGTAATATTCGCCGACAGTTCGCTATAAACGCTGACAACGGCACTGCCCCAATAGGCGATGTCTTTTTGCGCGCAGCCCGCAGCGAGGGTAAACTGATCAACGGTGTTTTGCACGCCCGCATCGATATGTCGTTGCAATATGGCCGGATTGGCCTGATCCGCCTTGGCAAAATTGAATTTGGCGTATTTCAGATCACTGCAGACATTGATTTCATCGTTCTGCATCCACGCAATTAACGCGCGGCAAATATCCGCCGAACCTTGGGCTAGTTTCTCACGCGCATAGATCGCATCGGTAGCCCCCGCGTCACATATGGTTGTCGGGATATCCATTCCGGCAAATGCTGTCGCCCGAGCGGTTTCTGTTTGGTCAATATAGGGCTTCAAACGTTCGATAGTCGGCACTGTCGTGGTGAGATAGCTGGCAACGGCTTTGTCAGTCTGCGCTTGGTCCGCCCATGATGGGGTGGCGGCCATCGCGACACACAAAAAGATCAAGCCAGAGCACATCCGTGCCATCAGCTGGAACACGCTGCTATTATGTTTAAAGCCGTTCAATGCATAGATCCTTTTGTAACAGCCAATGGCCAATCGAAATGGCAAGACAGGGATTTTGGATACATGCTATGTTGTTGACAATATACCCAAAACACTACCCCATCGCCTTCTTATAAATACTGTTCACCGGCTTCTCAAACAAGCGCATCACCATCGGTTCAAAAAACTCCAGCGGCAGGTTGTCGTATTCGGGGTCGAACGCCGGGCAGTCGTATTTGTCGATAAACTCCTCGGTCGCGGCGAAGTGTGGTTCGCCTCGGAATTGTTCGCGCATGTCGCGGTCTAGGCCCAGATGGTGGAAAAAGTTCACGCCCTGGAATATGCCGTGATGCTTGACGATCCAGTGGAGTTCTTCGGAGACGAACGGCTGGATGATTGCCGCCGCAATATCGGGGTGGTTATACGCACCCAGCGTGTCGCCAATGTCGTGGATCAGCGCCATGACGACATAATCCTCGGCCCGGCCATCGCGGTGCGCGCGGGTGGCGGTTTGCAGGCAGTGCGTCAGCCGATCGACCGGAAAACCGGCATAATCGTCCTTCAGCAGCATCAAATGTTCGAGCACGCGGGCGCCGCCGCTTTTGGCGAAAGGCACCTGTTCGGTCATGATGATCGCCCAATCCTCTTGCGTACTTTCCGACATATCGGTGAAGCTTGCCCGTTCGTTATGCGCGTCTGTCATTGTCTGTTTTCCCGTTTCTCCGTTTGGATGCCATGCTATCGCGCCCCGTGTTTTGAAACAAGGGCTTCAAGCGCGGCGAAAATAACGCTACGCTGAATTTTATGGCCGTCCTTGATCTTGGCGAACAGCCCTTTTTTTCGAATAAGAGCCGCGCGTTCTGGAACCTGCAAGCTGCGGGCTGGGCGGGCGTAACCGCGTTATATTCGGTGACGGTTGTCGCCAATAATCAACCGCTTAGCCTGTTGTTTGAGGTGTTGATTTCGACCCTGACGGGCTTTTCGATATCGCTGCTGATGTCGGTGATCTTTCGCTATGTGATTAACCAGCGGCCTTTGGTCACTTGGAGCACAACGACGGCGGTCGTGTTCAGCGCGACGTTGCTTTATGCCTATATCGACACTTGGGTGCTGCAAACGATCCGCGAAGGGGCGAATGAAACTGCCTTTGCGCAGTTGATGGTCACTGCGCTGTTCCGCGACGGGCTGTTGCTCGGCGGATGGAGCGCTTTGTATTTTGCGATCAACTATTTTGTGCGGGCCGAGGAGCAAGCCGATCAGCTGATCCGGTTGGAAGCGGCGGCGACCAGCGCGCAGTTGAACATGTTGCGATACCAGCTGAACCCGCATTTTTTGTTCAACACGCTGAACAGTATTTCGACGCTCGTGATGCTGAAACAGACCGATCAGGCGAATGCGATGCTGTCGCGGCTGTCGTCATTTTTGCGCTTCACGCTGATTAACGAGGCGGAGGGGAAGGTGACTTTGGCGCAGGAAATCGACACGCTCAAAGCCTATATGGACATCGAAAAGATGCGATTTGAAGAGCGGCTGCGTGTCGAATTCAGCATTGATGACGACATCATTGATGCGCTGGTCCCGTCGCTGATGTTGCAGCCTTTGGTCGAAAATGCGATCAAATATGCGGTAACTCCGCAAGAGGATGGGGCGGATATTTCTGTCATCGCGCAACGCGCCGGTGATAGGCTTCGTGTCATCGTATCTGACAGCGGCCCAGGCTTGCAAGCGACCGTACCTGACCCCAAATTGTCGACAGGGGTTGGTATGGCGAACACGCGCGAGCGGTTGTTGCAAGCCTATGGCGAGGATCAGCGCTTTGATCATTATGCCCGTAGTGGCGGCGGGTTTGAGGTTGTGATAGAGTTTCCATATCAGACAAAACGAAGCGGGGGCGACACACAGGCGATCGGTGCACCGAGCAATCGGAGCGCAGTGAGCCCATCAGGAGCAGTGAACGCATGACTATCCGCACGATCCTCGTCGATGACGAAAAACTGGCAACACAAGGCCTAGAAATGCGGCTCGCGCCGTTTGAGGATGTGGAGATTGTCGCCACTTGCCTGAACGGGCGTGAGGCAATTCGTAAGATAAAGACGTTGAAACCCGATCTGGTGTTTCTGGATATCCAGATGCCCGGCTTTGACGGATTTTCGGTGGTGCAAGGGGTGATGGATATCGATCCGCCTTTGTTTGTCTTTGTAACGGCCTATAGCGACCACGCGATTAAAGCGTTTGAAGCGCAGGCGGTCGATTATCTGATGAAGCCGGTGGAGCAAGACCGTTTGGCCGACACGATGGACCGCGTACGATCCCGCCTTGCCGACCGGCGCACAGCCGAAGAGGTGGAGCGGCTGCGCAGTGTCATCAACGAAGTCGCGCCCGATGCGGTCGGCAACATGCCGCCGCCCGATGAAGAAATGGCGACCAGCCGGTTTGAAAAGCTAATCAACGTCAAGGACCGCGGGCAGATTTTCCGCGTCGATGTCGATACGATTGAACGCATCGAGGCGGCGGGTGATTATATGTGCATCATCACCGCGGACACGTCGCTGATCCTGCGCGAAACGATGAAGGATCTGGAAAAACGCCTCGACCCGCGTACGTTTCAGCGGGTGCATCGGTCGAAGATTGTGAACCTCGATCTGGTGCGTCAGGTGAAGCCGCACACCAATGGCGAGTGCTTTTTGGTGCTGGAATCAGGCGCGCAGGTGAAGGTTTCGCGGTCGTATCGGGATGTCGTTGCGCGGTTTGTGCATTGAGTTCCATCTCGGCTAACACTCCGTCGCCCCAGCGCAGGCTGGGGCCCATCACGTCTCTCAGTTTAGACCGACAGGCGAGATAGGCTCCAGCCTTCGCTGGAGCGACGGTTTTGGTTCGCGACATTTATATTTCGAAAGGAGCTGTTGAAAATGACCACCCGCAAAACAGCAGCCGATTTCCACCCGGCGATCCTCGAAATTTTCGATGGCTATGTCCACGGCAAAGTCAGCAAGCGGGAATTTATCACGCAAGCTGGCAAATTTGCCGCGGCGGGCATTACCGGTGCGATGATCTTTGACCAGCTGCGGCCCGATTACGCACTGGCGGCGCAGGTTGCGGCAGACGATCCGGCGATTATTACCGAACGGCCCAGCGTGCCCAGCCCCAAAGGCAACGGGGCAATCGCGGGACTGCTCGCACGACCAGCAAAGGCCAAGGGCAAAATTCCCGCTGTGCTGGTGATCCACGAAAATCGCGGGCTCAACCCGTATATTGAGGATGTCGCGCGGCGGCTGGCCAAGGCGGGCTATCTGGCCTTTGCGCCCGACGGCTTAACCTCCGTTGGTGGCTATCCGGGCAGCGACGACAAGGGCCGCGAGCTGCAAGCAGCGCTTGACCCGAAAAAGCTGTTCGAGGATTTTGTCGCCTCGTTCGATTTTCTGCGCCTCCACAGCCAGTCGACCGGCAAAGTCGGCGCAGTCGGGTTTTGCTATGGCGGCGGTATCTGCAATGCACTGGCCGTAGCGTGCCCCGAATTGGCGGCGTCAGTCCCCTATTACGGACGCCAACCAAAGGCCGACGAAGTGCCATCCATCAAAGCGCCTTTACTGATCCACTACGCCGAAAACGACGAACGCATCAACGGCGTGTGGCGCGATTATCAGGCGGCATTGATTAAGCATGGCAAGCAATACGCCACGCATTTCTACCCCGGCACGCAGCATGGTTTCCACAATGATACCACGCCGCGATACGACAAAGCGGCGGCGGAACTGTCATGGGATCGGACCTTGACGTTTTTTGGGAAGTATTTGCGCTGATAAGCCGCGCTTTTTTGTTTAACGCGAAGGGCGCGAAGATTTTGAAGATGTTAGTTCAAAGCTTGCGCGAAGCGCCATTCAACAAACGACAGTCGATATGACGCGCCTTCGGCGAAATACACAACCAACCTCTTAAAAATCTTCGCGCCCTTCGCGTGAAACAAATTAAACTACGCTATAAGGCGTAGCTCAAATTCCAATTCTAACGCCGCGCCTCAAAAAACGCCCTCAACAACGCCCCCGCTTCCGCCTCACATATCCCGCCATAGACTTCAGGCCGATGGTGCACTGTGGGTTGGGCAAACAGCTTTGGGCCGTGCTCGACCGCGCCGCCTTTGGGGTCACTGGCCCCGTAATAGAGCCGCGTAACGCGGGCATGGGCGATGGCTCCGGCGCACATCGCGCAGGGTTCCAAAGTCACCCACAAGTCGCAATCGATCAGCCGGTCTGTGCCAAGTGTGGCCGCCGCCTCGCGCATGGCGACAATCTCTGCATGCGCGGTCGGGTCGTGGCTGCCGATGGGGCGGTTCGCGCCGCGACCGATGATCGCCCCGTCTTTGACGACGATAGCACCGACCGGGACTTCACCGGCCTCTGCCGCTGCTCGCGCCAGCGTCAGCGCCTCGGCCATCCACGCCTTTGCCTGTGTTAGAGGCACTATTTTGCGAGGAAGCTTTTGGGGGCGGCGTCCAGCGTTGCGTATCGGCCTGCTTGCACTTCCAATACTTCCAGCGTCCGTTCGGACTGGCCGTTAACGAAGAAACGGAATGCGCCGTCGATGCCGCTGAAACCGTCTGCATCGGTCAAGCGTGCCGCCGGAAAGGCTGTGCCGATTTTCCAATTTTGCGCAACGCGTGCGACCAGCAATACTGAGTCATAGCCAAGGCTGGAAATCCGCATCGGAGGCCGCGCAAAGCGAACGCGGTATTTTTCGGCATATTGCCGGTAAGTCGCATCGGGCACAGCGGCGAACCAAGCGCCGCGCATCGGGATGCTTGCTGACAAAGAGCCGTCCACATTCCAGCGGTCTGTCCCCAAAATCTTTGCCGTCTTCACGCCGTTTTTGCGCAGCGCAGGCACCGTTGCCATGGCAACACGGCCACTATCGGCGATCACGACTGCGTCCATCGCGCCTGCCGCAGCAAGCCGTTTCGTCGCTGCTTCAATCGACGCTGGCGTGCCATCGCTTTCTTGGATCGATACCAAAGTACCGCCCGCAGCGCGGACCGAATTGGTGATGTTAGACAAAGCGCGCTGGCCATAGACATCCTTTGACACAATCCCGCCGAAACGCGTTTGCCCTTGTGCAAAGGCGTATTTGACGACGCGGTCAATCGACTGGTTGGGCAAATGCCCCATCAGGAATACGTTGCGTCCGGCAGCGCCGATATCGTTCGAAAAGCTGATAACGGGAACTTTGGCGGGGCCTGCAACATTGGCGACCGCGACGACATCGTCACTGCGCAATGGACCAAGGATCAAACGGTTTCCGTCCGCCACCGCTTTGCGCGCGGCGGCATCAACGCCAAGCGCTGTGTCATAGCTGGTCATGCGGATGTTGGAATTGCGCGTGTCGAGCAAAGCCAAAGTTGTCGCATTGGCAATCGATTGGCCAACCTCTGCATCGCCGCCCGTCAGTGGCAGCAGCAAGGCCACACGGTGCCTGTCGTTATCGCCCAACACAACATTGCCTGGATCGGGCGATTCCACAGGTGGTGGGCCTTTGTCGGGCATCTGCCCGCCTTTGGGAACGGCAGCACAGGCGGCGAGGACTGTCAGCATGGTTAGAGCTAAGAGTCGCTTTAAAATGGATGCGGGTGCGGATGTCCGCGCTTGCGGCGCACCGGCGGTTGCTGCAATGGTTGTATTCATGTCCTCGACCCCTCAAGATTTTGCCGCATCAGACTCCGAAAAGGTCACGCATGCAATCGATTCGGGGCTTTACATTGTCGCGACCCCTATCGGCAATCTGGCAGATTTGTCACAAAGGGCGATTGCCCTGCTGCGCGCCGCCGACATTGTCGCGGTGGAGGACAGCCGCGTGACAGGCAAGTTGCTCAACCATATTGGCCTGAAAAAACGGATGCGGCCCTATCATGATCATAGCAGCGATCGCGACAGGGAGGATCTGTTGGCGGCGGCGCAAAATGGTGTTGTTGTGCTGGTGTCCGATGCCGGAACGCCGCTGATTTCTGACCCGGGATACAAGCTGGTGCGCGCGGCAAGAGAGGCGGGGATTCCCGTTTCAACTGCGCCCGGACCGAGCGCAGCGATAGCCGCTTTGTCGATCAGCGGGTTGCCGACTGACCGGTTTTTGTTCGCCGGGTTCCTGCCATCAAAGGCAAAGGCGCGGGCCGATGTTCTGACCGAATTGGGCGATGTAAAATCAACATTGGTGTTTTACGAAAGCGGCCCTCGGCTGGGCGCGTCGCTTGCGGCGATGGCCGAGGTGTTGGGCAACCGCGACGCGGCGGTGGCGCGGGAGCTGACCAAGAGGTTTGAGGAAGTGGTGTGCGGCGGGCTTGATGAACTGGCTGCGCTTTATGCGGACGTTGAACCGAAGGGCGAGATTGTTGTGGTGATTGGCCCGCCAACGGACCAACCCGTTGAAACCGGCGATGTCGATGCGGCTTTAAGTGAGGCATTGGCGACGTTGCCGGTATCGAAAGCTGCAGGGCAAATTGCCAAACGCTTCGGATTGGATCGCAGTGAGGTCTATGCGCGGGCGACGGAAATTAAGCGTGGCTGAAATGGAGAGCTGCCATTTCTATTTAACCGTTAGTGCTGAGCCTGTCGAAGCACGTCCCAAAAGCCAGCGCCAGCCTTTAGGGCGTCGTTCACCTTCGGTGGCCTTCGGCTCGACAGGCTCGGGACTAACGGTTCTTTGGGAGATTCGCATTTGAACGGCCGCCGCGAAAATGCCGAAAAACGCGGGCGGCACGGCGAGACTATCGCGGCGTGGTGGCTCCGCCTGCAAGGCTGGAACATCGTTGGTGAGCGTATCAAAACCCCGCGCGGCGAAGTCGATTTGATCGCGCGGCGCGGCAAGACTTTGGCGTTTATCGAGGTCAAAACTCGAAAAAAGGACGCGGACTTGTCGCTGGCTATTGACCACCCGCGCCTACGCCGAGTGGCGGCGGCGGCCGACTTGCTTTATCCGCGTTATGCCAAGGGTGCGGAAAATGTGCGCATCGATGTGATATTGGTTGCGCCTTGGCGCTTGCCGCACCATCTGGTGAATGTCTGGCACGGCTAAACAAGGACTGTCCCAATAGGGACAGTCCCTAATGGGACAGTCCTTCGCCAATCAGAGTTATGGGAGTGGGAATGAACGTGCGTGTTGCAGTGCAAATGGACCCGATGGACGGCGTCAACATTCATGGCGATAGCAGCTTTGCCTTGATGCTGTCGGCGCAGGCGCGTGGCTATGACATTTGGCATTATGATGTTGGTACGTTGACGCTTGACGCGAACGACCGGCTGACCGCGCTCGCGCATCCGGTGCATGATGTGCAGCGTGTGGCAGGGGCGCATTACCGGTTTGGCGAGGCGAAACGGATTGATCTGGGGACGGACATCGACGTCGTGCTGATGCGCCAAGACCCGCCATTCCATGTCGGCTATATCACCGCGACGCATCTGCTCGAACGGATTGAGCATGAGACGTTGGTGGTGAATAACCCGGTCAGCGTGCGCAATGCCCCCGAAAAAGTCATGGTGCTCGACTATCGCCGTTTTATGCCGCCGACGTTAATTACGCGCAGCCAAGACGAAATCCGCGAATTTCAGCGCGAACACGGTGCCGTCGTTATCAAACCTTTGCACGGCAATGGCGGCAAAGCGATTTTCCGTGTGCCAGCCGAGGGCGATAATCTGGGTGCGTTGCTGGAGGTGTTTAACCAGACATGGCCCGAACCGCATATGGTGCAGCCCTTCCTTCCCGAAGTGGCAAAGGGCGACAAGCGCATTGTGCTGATCGACGGTGAAGTGACAGGCGCAATCAACCGCCGTCCGGGTGAAGGCGAGTTTCGCTCTAATCTGGCGGTGGGGGGCAGTGCTGAGGCGACTGAGCTGACTGCCAAGGAACTCGAAATCTGCGCAGCCATGGGGCCTCGGTTGAAGGAACTGGGACTGATTTTCGTCGGCATCGACGTGATCGGCGGCGAATGGCTAACCGAAATCAATGTCACTTCGCCTACAGGCATTGTCGCCATCGACCGATTTAATGGCACTGATACGGCAGGCAAGATTTGGGATGCAATTGGGCGGCAGTTGGCCGGTTAACCCACCATGGATGACTGGATAATCCAACTGGTCGATGCGACCCATTATTGGGGCGTGGCGTTCTTGATGCTGCTCGAAACCGTGTTTCCGCCGATCCCATCAGAGGTGATTATGACCGTCGCGGGTGTTTCAGCGGCGCGGGGCAACATGAATTTTGCAGGCGTCGTGGCTAGCGGAACGGCGGGCGCGATGCTGGGCAATTGGTTGTGGTTCTGGTTGGCGATCAAGTTCGGTGAAAGACGGCTACACCGGTTTATCGACACATATAGCCGCTGGCTGACGCTGGATTGGCACGAGGTGGAGCGCGGAGAGGCACTGTTCCGGCGTCACGGTTCGGTCATTGTGCTGGTCGCGCGGATGCTGCCGACGTTCCGCTCGCTGATCTCGATCCCCGCCGGACTGTTCGGCATGTCGCATCGGCGGTTCCTTGTTTTTTCGACGATTGGCACTGCGGGATGGAGCGCGGCTTTGGCAGGCGCGGGCTATTTCCTCGGGAGCCAATTCGACGATGTCGAACGCATCATGGGGCCACTTTCGACCGCGATTATTGCGGTGATTGTCTTAGGGTATTTCTGGCGGCTGTGGCGGTGGAAGCCCGCCGCGAAAAAGTAGGGACAGTCCCTACTTTTTACGCCCTAGGATGCGCGTTTAGATATTCATCCAACAGCATAGCGGTATCGACGGCGGTATAGATTTGCGTTGACGAAAGGCTGGCATGGCCGAGCAATTCTTGAAGGCTGCGCAAGTCAGCTCCGCCCGCCAACAGATGCGTTGCAAAGCTGTGGCGAAGGGCGTGCGGTGTGGTTTTTTCCGGCAGGCCCAGCCGTTTGCGCGCCCCCTGTACCGCGCGGCGGATGAGCGCGGGGGAGAGCGACCCGCCACGACTGCCGCGAAACAGCGGCTCGCCTTTGGCAGGGGGATAGGGGCAAAGTTCCAAATAGCCTTCAATCGCTTCGCGCACATTGGCCAGCAACGGCACTTGCCGCATCTTGTTGCGTTTGCCGGTGACGCGCAACGTCTCGCCCAGCGGCAGGACGTCGCCGGTCAATCCGGTCGCTTCGCTGACGCGCAATCCGCAACCGTAGAGCAGCAACAGCACCGCCCAATCGCGTGCGCCGACCCAGCTGTCGCGCGCGCTGTCGGCGGCGTCTCCTGCTAGGGCTAGCACCGCTTCGGGATCAATCGGACGGGGCAGGCTGCGCGGTACACGCGGGCCTTTTAGTATTGGGATGACGGCGTCGTCGCCCAATGCAAAGCGCAAGAAATTGCGGATGGCCGATAGTTCGCGGGCGGTGGACCGGTTGGTTAGCCCGTCGCCGCGCCGATACGCAAGGAATGCGCGCAGATCAGCGGCCGTCAGTTTGGCCAAAGCTGTGCGGTCAATTGCGCGGCCCAAATGTTCAGACAAAAATGCCGTCAGCCGCTCCGCCGTCGCGACATAGGCGCGCACGCTGTGCACCGAACGGCGGCGGTTGTTCGCCAGGTAGGATTGGTATTCGGGGATCAACGCATCAGCCATGCCGCGATGCTATCAGTCGTTGGGCGTTGGCTCAATCGCAACTATCTGCGGCAGAATCGCGTCGAGCAAAGGGAAGCCATCCAGCGTTACCGACAACCGCTCACCCACCCTGTTGATAAAACCAAGCGCACGCAATTTGTCCACAGCCCCAAAATCAATCAGATCGCCGGGTTCAATTGCAAAACGGCCACTGAGCGCCGAGATATCCACACCCTCGCGCAGCCGAAGGCCCATCAGCAGCGCCTCCATCGCTTGAGTCGGCGTGTCCAACACATCCTCGATTTGCAGCCCAGAACCATGCCGCGAAACGGCGTTCAAAAAATTCTCCGGCTTTTTATGCCGTGTCGTCGCCATGCCGCCGCGCCGCCCATGCGCGCCGGGGCCGATGCCGACATAATCCTGATACCGCCAATAAGCCAAATTGTGGCGGCTTTCTTGGCCGGGCGCTGCATGGTTGCTGATCTCATACGCCGGAAGCCCCGCCGCGCCGATTTGTGCCTGTGTCGCGGCATACAAATCAGCGGCGCTGTCATCATCCAGCGGTGCCCATTGGCGCTTGGCGACATCGGTGGCAAAGCGTGTGCCGGGTTCGATGGTCAGCTGATAGAGCGACATATGCGTGGTTCCAAAACCGATGGCACGCGCCAGTTCCGCCTCCCACCCTGCCACCGTTTGATCGGGGCGGGCATAGATCAAATCGATGCTGACGCGGTTGAAAAGGCGTTGTGCGGTGTCGAGCGCCGACAGGCTTTCATCGACCTGATGCGCGCGGCCCAGAAAGGCGAGGGTTGCATCATCCAGCGCCTGCAGCCCCAGCGACACGCGGTTGACCCCAGCCACCGCCAAATCGGCAAAGTTCGCGGCCTCCACCGAAGACGGATTGGCCTCTAGTGTGATTTCGATATCGGGCGCAAAATCCCAATGCCGCTCTGCCGCCGCGATCAACGCAGCAGCTGTCGCAGGCGGCATTAACGAAGGCGTGCCGCCGCCGAAAAAGATCGATCCCAGCGGACGTCCTGCGGTCAGTGCCGCCTCATGTGCCATGTCGGCGAGCAAAGCATCCAGCCAGACCGCTTGGTCGACGCTGTCGCGGACATGGCTGTTAAAATCGCAATAGGGGCATTTGGAAACGCAAAACGGCCAATGGATGTAGAGGGCGAGTGGTTGGTGCACGGTAGTCCGATAGTATAGATTGTCGTCGATGCGAAGGGCAGAGCTTCGTCATCAAGACGTTTCACGCAAAGGACGCAAAGATTTCTAAGAGGTCATGTGCATAATCGCGCAAAGCGCCAAAAAATTGCCATAAGGGACAATGGTGCTTCGCTGCTATAGAATGCCCACTTGAAAATCTTTGCGTCCTTTGCGTGAAACGAACGAACCTAAAACACCGCCGCCACCAACTTAGCAAAAGCATCCGCTCTATGGCTCATCGCATGCTTTTCTGCCGGGTCCAACTCAGCAAAGCTCTGATCGCGCCCCAGCGGTACAAACACCGGATCATAGCCAAAGCCCAATGTCCCGCGCGGCGGCCAGGTCAGTGTGCCCTGTACCCGGCCCTCAAAAACCTCTGAATGGCCATCGGGCCAAACCAGCGCCAGCGTGCAGACGAAATATCCGCTGCGGTCCACATCCGGGCCAAGCTCGGCGAGTTTACCCTCGACTTTGCCCATCGCCATATACCAATCGCGCCCCGGCCCGCCTTCATAAGGCTGCCGTTCGGCCCAATCGGCGGTGTAAACCCCCGGCGCGCCGCTAAGAGCCGCCACGCACAGCCCGCTATCATCGGCAAGCGCAGGCAGGCCCGATCCTTGCGCCGAGGCATGCGCCTTTAACAGTGCGTTTTCGGCAAAGGTCGTGCCGGTCTCCTCCGGCTCTGGCAGGCCAAGATCGCCAGCGGAGACAGGGTCTATGCCGAACGGTTCCAGCAAGGCCCGGATTTCGCGGACCTTGCCTGCGTTGTGGCTGGCGATCACGAGTTTTCCGGGAAGGAGTTTGCGGTGTGTCACTTCACCGCATCGGCTTGTGCAGCAAAAATCCGGTCGCAACCCATGCGCGACAGGCGCAGCAAGCGCAGCAACGCTTCCTCGTCATAAGTTGCGCCTTCTGCGGTGGCTTGCACTTCGGCAATCTGCCCGCCCTCGATCAGGACAAAATTGGCGTCGGCGTCCGCGCTGCTATCTTCGATATAATCAAGGTCGAGCACCGGCGTGCCCTCGCAAATGCCGCAACTAACCGCTGCGACGCGGCCGATGATCGGGTTTTCCTTGACCTTACCCTCGGCCATCAGCTTGTTGACTGCCAGCCGCAAGGCAACCCATGCGCCAGAAATCGCGGCTGTGCGCGTACCGCCATCGGCCTGCAAAACATCGCAATCGAGTGTGATCTGATGCTCGCCCAATTTCTTCATATCAACCACAGCGCGCAAAGACCGACCGATCAGACGCTGAATTTCCTGCGTCCGGCCCGATTGCTTGCCTTTGGCTGCTTCACGGTTGCCGCGTGTGTGCGTGGCGCGGGGCAACATCGAATATTCCGCCGTCACCCAGCCTTCGCCTTTACCGCGCAACCAAGGCGGCAGCCGGTCTTCGACACTGGCGGTCACCAGCACGCGGGTATCGCCAAAGCTGATCAGGCAGCTACCCTCGGCATGTTTGGTGAAACCGGTTTCGATGGATATGGCGCGCATTTCGTCTGGCGCACGACCTGAAGGACGCATAAAAAACTCCTGAAAATGGGAGCCGCCGCCATAGCCACATGCACTTGCTTTGCAAGGACTCTCCGCTAACAGTCACACGCGTGAACACACCCATCACCGAATTGAATGACCGCACGCGATCGATTTTTAAGGTCGTCGTTGAAAGCTATCTGGAATCGGGCGCGCCCGTTGGATCGCGGACTTTGTCGAAAATTGGCGGGCTGAACCTGTCGCCAGCCTCGATCCGCAATGTGATGCAGGATTTGGAGGAGGCGGGGTTGCTCGCCTCGCGGCATACCAGCGCGGGGCGGATGCCGACCGACCAAGGGCTGCGGCTGTTTGTCGATGGCATGATGCAAGCGGCGGAACCTACTGCGGAGGAACGCCGCGCGATTG
Source organism: Sphingorhabdus sp. (assembly GCA_040079555.1). Classification (GTDB taxonomy): domain Bacteria; phylum Pseudomonadota; class Alphaproteobacteria; order Sphingomonadales; family Sphingomonadaceae; genus Sphingorhabdus_B. The sequence continues at coordinate 29,682 of JBEBKE010000012.1, forward strand.
AGTCGCAGTTGGAAGGCAGTGGCCCGATTGAGAATGCGCTTGCTGCCGCGACTTCGGCGTTGTCGGGACTGTCCGCCTGTGCAGGTGTGGTGATGGTGGCAAAGCGTGAGGCTGTGTTGAAACAGTTCAGTTTCGCCCGATTGTCGCCGACACAGGCGCTGGCGATTATGGTTGGGGCCGATGGTTCGGTCGAAAACCGGTTGGTCGATATTACTCCGTCAGTCAGCGACAGTGCCTTGGTCGAGGCTAGCAATTACATCAGCGCGACTCTTTCGGGGCTGACCCTGTCAGAGGCGCTAAAACGGATTGATGCGGAGATACGCGGGCAAAAGGCGGAGCTTGATAAGGTGAGCGCGCAATTGGTCCGCAAGGGGTTGGCGTTATGGTCGCTCGACGCGAACGACCGGCCGGTACTGATCGTGCGTGGGCAATCGCATTTGCTGGATGATGCAGCGGCGGATGATCTGGAACGTGTGCGGCAATTGCTAGATGAATTGGAAAACACGCAAGAAATCGCCCGGCTGATCGACAATGCGCGCGAGGCGCAGGCGACGCGGATATTCATCGGCGCGGAAAACAACCTGTTCTCGCTATCGGGTTCATCGGTGATCGCCGCACCCTATCGCGAGGCTGGCGGCAAGATTGTTGGTGTGGTTGGCGTAATCGGCCCGACGCGGCTGAATTATGCGCGGATCGTGCCGATGGTTGATTTCACGGCGCAGGCGCTCAGCCGCTTGATGAAATAGCAACAGCGCCTATATGCGCCTGCAACACAGACATTCGGGGCCAATATGAACGACCAAGATAAAAACGACGCTGCAATCGAGCAAGAACTGGACGGCGTGCCCGAACATTTGATCGGCGATGACGCAGCGGACAGTGCAGCGGCAGAGCTGAATAAGCTGGCGGCGGAACTGGAATCGGCGCGGCAGGATATCCTGTATGCGCAGGCCGAGGTGCAGAATGTGCGCCGCCGGATGGAAAAAGAAGCCGCCGATGCGCGCGCCTATGCCGCGACCAATTTTGCCCGCGATATCCTGTCGGTGTCAGACAATCTGTCACGCGCGCTGGATGCTATCCCTGCTGAATTGCGCGAGGATGAGAAGTTTAAGGGACTGGTCGTTGGATTGGACGCCACAGGCCGCGAACTGGAAACCACCTTTGCCAAACACGGCATCACCCGCATCGCCGCGATGGGAATGCCGCTCGACCCGAACCAACATCAGGCGATGGTTGAAATCCCGTCTGCGGATGCCGCACCGGGCACGATCATTGCCGAAATGCAGGCGGGGTATATGATCAAAGACCGGCTGCTGCGTCCCGCGATGGTGGGCGTTGCGAAGGCGGTGGATTGATCGCCGCCCGTTTAGCGGGTTTTACTTGAACGATATTGCCGGTCGGCGCATTGACCACGGCATGAAAAATCTGTTTCGTGTTGCGGCTTTGTCGCTGTTGTTCGCCCAAACTCCCTCCGCATTTGCCGCCAATTGGGCGTCGCATATTCCGCAGGGTTGGAAGCTGTTGGACGCGGTGGCCGACGCGAAGGCCGCCGTGCTGATTATCGAGCAGGATGATCCGGCAAACCGGGTGAAAAATGAGCAGCTAGGCATGCCCGAGTTAAACACCAATCCGCGCCAGATGGTGTTCCTGACAAAATCGGCATCGGGTTTTCAAAAAGTCGGTTCAGCTGACGCGTTTTTACCGCCCGAGGGGGATGTGGAATCGACCTGCTTGGCCGATCCGTTAGAGGACGGCGGCGTCGCCCTGAAAAACGGCGTGCTGACAATCGATCTGAATTATTGGCTCAGCTGCGGCAGCTATGGCGTGACCAAAAAGACCTATAAATTCCGGATGCAAAGCGGCCACTATCGCCTGATCGGTTACGATAATTTTTCCTATTCGCGCTCAACGTTGGAGGCTGAACAAAGCAGCCGCAACTATCTGACCGGAAAACGCAAACGCGTGACCGGCATCCGCATGGACGATGAAGCGGGCGCGCCGGCGGAAAAAACCGTCTGGCAAAAGGTCCCGCGCGAGGCGTTTTATCTGGACGCGATGGACCGCATAGCGTGTGATGATTATGAAAATGGCCCGAGTTGGTGCGGGGAGTAGCTAGATCAATATCGCTGTCACCCACCCTTGCGAAACAAATCGGCGCCTGTCCGCGCGGTGTGGAACACGAAAATGCCGGACAACAAAAAGCCCATCACCACTGCGAAGATATCGAATGGTGAAAACAGTTGTCCGGCAAAAGGCCAGTGTATCCATGTCTCTGGCCCAAACACATACATGCAGATCGTCAGGACAATCAGCATGATCCGCACCTCGGTGGGGCCACCGCCGAAATAGGTCAGGTTCATAACCCCTATTACTTTGGCCGAGATGAAGGTGTGGATGGATAGCAATAAATAGCCGGTCAATGCGAACAACGCAGCGTCCATTCTTGCATAGGGACTAAGCCCCATGCCGATGATCAGCAGACCGTTGGAAAACGCGTCGAGGCTGTGGTCGATGAAATAACCGAAATTGGGGCGTTCGATTTTGCGGTAGCGGGCGACGCTACCGTCCAAGGAATCGCCAAACCAATTGACGCAATATCCCGCGACCGAAAGCCACAGCCACAACGGGCTCCAGTTGCTCAGGCCATAACCGATGCCGACCACAACCGCGCCGGAAAATCCCACTGCGGTCAACCGGTCGGGCGTCCACCACAAAGGCAAGCGCGCGCAAATCCAGTTGAGGATGCGGCGCTCGGCGGCGGCGGTCAGATTTTCCTGTATGCGTGTGGGCGAAGTCAATGTCGTCAAACCTGATGCAAAAATCAAAAGATGCAGTTGCTCTTATGTCGCCAATAACGCAAGTCGATTTGCGATGGGTAATGCTGTAACTTCTCCTACAACTTCGGCTGTAGCTTCGCCGTGGCGCGACGAGTTTCGTGCCACTTTGGCGCTCGCTTGGCCGTTGATCCTGACCAACATCACGATGGTGTTGATCAACGCGACTGACGTGTTCTTACTCGCGCGGCTGGGGCCGGATGCGTTGGCGGCGTCGGCGCTTGGGTCTGGTATTGTCATCGCGATGCTGTTGATTGGCATTGGTATCGTGGTCGCAGGCTCGCCTTTGATGGCGGCGGAGTTGGGCCGCAAAGCGCATTCGGTGCGCGATGTGCGCCGGACATTCCGGCAGACT
>JBEBKE010000013.1:0-29557 GCA_040079555.1 Sphingorhabdus sp.
GCCCGGTGCCAAAATGGATCTGGTCTGGAAAGATCGCCAGCCTGTGATGACCGACGCTGGCTTTGCGATTATGCCGACCGCAACCTTCGATGAGGTCCGCAGTGCAGACGTCTTGTGCGTTCCTGGCGGGCTTGGCGTTTCCGAAGTGATGGAGGATGACGCTGCGATGGCGTGGGTGCGCGCCATCGGAGGGCAGGCGGCATGGGTCACCAGCGTCTGCACCGGCTCGCTCGTGCTCGGGGCGGCGGGCTTGCTAGAGGGCTACCGGGCCACAACCCATTGGGCCTGGCACCATCACCTTGCCATGTTCGGGGCACGGCCTGAACAGGGCCGCACGGTGACAGACCGCAACCGCGTTACTGGCGGCGGGGTTACGGCAGGGATCGACTTCGCCCTGACGCTGATCGCCGCGATCAGCGGCGAAACGGTCGCCCGGACACTACAGCTGGCATTCGAATATGATCCCCAGCCACCGTTCGCAGGAGGAACGCCCGAAAAGGCTGGTAATGACATTCTTGCGGCCCACGATTCTGTCGTGAGCGGCATCATGCCGCACCGCGAAGCCGCACTCGTCAGCGCTGCCGCACGCCTGGGGTATCAGGCGAGAGGCTGAGCCCGGCGCATCTGGCGATATTCGATGTAGGCGCCCAGAAAAATGCAAACCTGGGTAGCAAACTCATGCCTTCGAACGGTTGAACCTTGGCCAACGCTTCCACCGCCTAATACCCTTTCTGACCAGAGTCGGGGCCGGCATCTCCTTCGGTGATGATCGCCAGAATGCGCGACTGATGATCGAGATGCAGCGCGCTACGCAGGTCAGACTCGCGCAATGCCCCTATCAGCCCGGCCACGCCCGCGCCGCCCGAGGCGCTGGTGTTGATAATCGGGTCCGTGCCTATCGGATTTGCCAGCAGCTTTGCACCTGCGATGGCCGATTCGTCCGACAGCGACAGGAAGAAATCGGCATAACGTTCAATAATGCTACGCAAGAGCTACCCTTCGGTACGCCTCCAGCGAAAATACCAGACCTCGTGGTTGCGGGTAGTTGCGCTTTATGGCGTAGCTCAGATTACCATAGCGTCGATTAGCGGCTGCTACTAAAATCTCATAACCCTTGGAGCGTACCCGAACATTCGGCAAAGCTGCAGAGGTGCAAAAGCGCTTTCCTTTACGGTATGATAGACGATCACAACACACTGGCCTAGCTTCGGCTAAGTCGACGGTGCTGACAGTCGGCTTTGGGAACCAATTGTTGGAAAGCAGAAATTGTACACAATCGGACTATCGGCTGAACACAAGCCAATGCACCAATTTCGAATTCCACATTGCGGTCAGGAATTTTTGTAACTAGGGCTCTGTCATGTCCGACTGTGAAACTTGTGTTGTCAGAAATCGGGCGATTTGCTCTGCGCTTGAACCTGCGGAGCTGGCTGCCCTAGGAAAGCTGGGCCGGAGACAGACCATTTCGCGGGGCCAGACGCTCGTTTGGGAAGGCGATGAATCGCTGGTGGTCGCTAATGTCATCAAAGGCGTGTTGAAACTTGCGGTATCGGCAACCGATGGGCGCGAACAAATTGTCGGCGTGATATTCCCGTCGGATTTCATCGGGCGCCCTTTTGGCAAGGAAAGCCCCTATGGCGTCACGGCGTTGACCGATGCCGAGGTTTGCGTGTTTACCCGTGCCGCATTTGACGGCTTTGCACGTGAACATTCCGACCTGCAGCACAAGTTGCTGCAACGTACGCTGGACGAGTTAGATCGCGCGCGGCAATGGATGATGCTGTTGGGACGCAAGACCGCAAGCGAGAAAATTGCGACTTTGTTGATTGAAATATCCAACCGCCTTGGCGATTCAGGCTGTTCGGCAATTGCGCCATTTCTGGAACGTTTTGAGATGCCGATGGATCGGCAGCAAATGGGCGATGTGCTTGGGCTGACCATCGAGACGGTCAGTCGCCAGCTCACCAAATTGAAAGAAGCCGATATCATCGCACTGCCGGACCGGCGAACGGTTGTGATCAAGGATAGGAAGCGTCTGCACAACTTGGCCTTCGCTGTCTGACCGCTTTTCCTTCCCTAAAATCCGGCTTAGTTGATCTAGATCAATGCAGCCAAGGCTGCCTGCTGGAATTGCCCAAGAAACTTTCTGTTCGGAGAGTTTCCAAGGGGAATGGCAATGGACAATTTGGTGATGCGCGGCGGCATATGGTTTTTCGTCGCATTCATCCTTCTTTTGGCTTCAGCGGCGGGTGTCGACTGGGCCTTTTCGGTACATATGGCGATTGGCTGTATCGCGGCGCTGATCGCCGGCTTTGCGAGCGGGAGCGGGTTTGATTTTGTAACCCAGCGTTTTCCGGCGCTATCACCGCAAGCAGCGTCTACCTATGATGACGATCTGATACGTTGGGGTGTTATAGCGACAGTTTTCTGGGGTTTGGCCGGCTTTGCAGTGGGGCTGTTCATCGCACTCCAACTGGCGTTTCCCGCGCTCAACCTAAATCTTGAATATACAACTTTCGGACGCCTCAGGCCGCTGCATACTTCTGCAGTGATCTTTGCGTTCGGAGGCAGCGCGTTGCTCACCACAAGCTTTTATGTGGTGCAACGCACGTGCCGGGCGAGGCTCGCCTTCCCCAGTCTCGCCCGGTTTGTTTTCTGGGGCTATCAGCTATTCATCGTCCTTGCTGCCACCGGCTATCTGATGGGCGTAACCGAGGCGAAGGAATATGCCGAGCCCGAATGGTATGTCGATCTGTGGCTGACAGTGGTTTGGGTGTCCTATCTGATCGTCTTTGTCGGCACGATCATGCGCCGCAAGGAGCCACATATTTACGTAGCCAACTGGTTCTACCTCGCCTTTATCATTACCGTCGCTATGCTGCATCTGGTCAACAACCTGTCGATGCCTGCCAGCCTGTTCGGATCAAAAAGCTATAGCGCCTTTGCTGGTGTGCAGGATGCGCTGACGCAATGGTGGTATGGCCATAATGCAGTTGGCTTTTTCCTGACGGCCGGCTTCCTTGCCATGATGTATTATTTCGTGCCGAAACAGGCCGAGCGGCCGGTCTATAGCTACCGGCTGTCGATCATCCATTTTTGGTCGCTGATCTTCCTCTACATCTGGGCAGGGCCGCACCATCTGCATTATACAGCGCTGCCCGATTGGGCGCAGACGCTAGGCATGGTCTTCTCGATCATGCTGTGGATGCCCAGCTGGGGCGGGATGATCAACGGCCTGATGACGCTGAATGGCGCTTGGGACAAGATCCGCACCGATCCTATTATCCGCATGTTTGTGATGAGCCTTGCCTTTTACGGCATGTCGACCTTTGAAGGGCCGATGCTGTCGATTAAGGCTGTTAACAGCCTATCGCACTACACCGACTGGACCATCGGCCATGTGCATAGTGGCGCGCTGGGATGGAACGGCATGGTCACCTTTGCCTGCCTCTATTATCTCGCACCGCGTTTGTGGAACCGCCAGCGGCTCTATTCGCTGCGGATGGTGAACTGGCATTTCTGGTTGGCCAGTGCAGGGATCGTTTTTTACGCCTCTGCCATGTGGGTGTCGGGCATTATGCAAGGCCTGATGTGGCGCGAATATGGGGCAGATGGCTATCTCGTTTACTCCTTCGTCGAAACGGTCGATGCGATGTTCCCGATGTATTTGATCCGTGCCTTTGGTGGCTTGCTCTACCTGACCGGTGCTGTGGTGATGACGATCAATCTTTGGAAAACCATCGCTGGTAGCCCGCTGCGTCAGGAAGCGGCGATGACCGAGACACCCTTTAATCCCGAAGCCGACCGCCCGGCGGTTGCCGTGCCTGCCGAATAAGGAGACATAAAATGCCATTCGGTATCATCGAACATAGTAAGCTTGAACGAAACGTCGCACTGCTTGGGCTGTTTGCCTTGGTTACCGTCGCGATTGGCGGGCTGGTGCAGATAGCGCCACTTTTCTGGATCGATTCAACGATAGAAAAGGTAGAGGGGATGCGCCCCTATACCCCGCTAGAACAGGCTGGCCGTAACATTTACATGCGCGAAGGCTGTTATGTCTGTCACAGCCAGATGGTCCGCCCTTTCCGAGACGAGGTCGAGCGTTATGGCCAATATAGCCTTGCGGCGGAAAGCATGTATGACCACCCGTTTCAATGGGGCTCGAAACGGACCGGACCCGATTTGGCGCGGGTCGGCGGGCGCTATTCGGATGAATGGCATCGCGCGCATTTGAAAGATCCCCGTGCCGTGGTGCCCGAATCGATCATGCCTCCATACGCCTTCCTTGCCGAACGCGAATTGGATGCAGGTGACATGACCAGACATCTGACCGCATTGAGCCGGGTTGGCGTACCTTACAGCAAGGAGTCCATTGCTAAGGCCAATGAGGATTTGGTCGCGCAGGCTGATCCCGAAGCAGATAGTGCGGCGCTGAAGAAGCGCTACTCCAAGGTTCAGGTCCGCGATTTCGACGGCGATCCGATGCGCGTCACGGAAATGGACGCACTGGTCGCTTATTTACAAATGCTGGGCACTTTGGTGGACCACAAAAAGGCTGCTGCACAACAGGTGCGTAATGCGGGGGCACCGCAATGACCTACGAAACCGCCCGCCATCTTGCCGACAGCTGGGGATTGCTGCTCACCTTGATCCTTTTTCTGGGTCTTGTCGGCTGGACATTTCGCAAAGGGGCAAGCCGCGTCCATGATGACGCGGCCAATATGATCTTCAGGGAAGATGACAATGGCCAAGAAACTCACTGATTCAAACCAACGTATCGACCAACCCACCGGCACGGCTTTAGTCGGCCATGAATGGGATGGGATCGAAGAGCTCAACACGCCGCTGCCGCGCTGGTGGTTGTATACTTTTTATCTGTGTATCATCTGGGCGTTGGCTTATGTCATCATGTATCCAGCATGGCCGCTTATCAACAGCGCGACCGAGGGGATGCTTGGTTGGACAAGCCGCGGCCAGCTTGCGGCCGAAATGAACGCTGCCGATGTCAAACGCGCGCCGCTGGTCAATTCTCTCGCCGCCATTCCGGTCGAGCAATTGTTGGCCGATCAAAAACTGTATCAGGGAGCCGTCGCGGGAGGTGCTGCGGCTTTCAAAGTGCATTGCGTGCAATGCCATGGATCAGGCGCGATGGGATCGAAAGGCTATCCAAACCTGAATGACGACGACTGGTTGTGGGGCGGCGATATGGCATCAATCCATTACACGCTGACGCACGGCATCCGAAATCCTGACCATCTGGAAACACGCGCATCCGCTATGCCCGCGTTCGATGGCATTTTGAGTCCGGCTGAAATTTCCCAGGTTGTCGCGCATGTCCAATCGCTTTCGGGCAAAGCCAAGCCCAATGCGAAAGGTGCAGAGCTGTTCGCAACCAATTGTGCATCGTGCCACGGTGGCGACGGCAAGGGGCTGCGCGCATTTGGCGCACCGAATTTGGCTGACAATATCTGGCTGTACGGAGGCGACGCGGCCTCAATCACACAAATGGTGCTTAATAGCCGCCAAGGCGTGATGCCGCGCTGGAACGACAAGCTTGATCCGGCAACGATCAAGATGCTCACAGCCTATGTGCATTCGCTGGGCGGTGGCGAGGTCACCCCAGCTGCGCCGGCAGCTAAGGCAACCAATGGCCAACCTTGATGAACTTCTTGGGGTAGACGATGCGCTCTATGAAAAGCGCAAGGGCGTTTACCCCAAGGCGGTTGACGGCTTTTTTCGCCGTTCCAAATGGGCGATCATGGCGGTCGCGCTGCTCATTTATTATGTGACACCCTGGATCCGGTGGGACAGGGGGCCATTTGCCCCAAACCAAGCCGTGCTGGTCGATCTAGCCAACCGCCGCTTTTACATGTTTGACATCGAAATCTGGCCGCATGAATTTTATTATGTCGCCGGAATGCTTGTTATGGCAGGGATCGGCCTGTTTCTGGTCACCAGCGCTGTTGGACGGGCCTGGTGTGGCTATGCCTGTCCGCAAACTGTCTGGACCGACCTGTTCCAGCATGTCGACCGGTTTTTCGATGGTGATCGCAACGCCCAGACGAGGCTGCAAAATGCGCCATGGGGACCGCAGAAGATTTTCAAGCGCTTCAGCAAATGGTCGGTCTACCTGTTCATCGCCTTTTGGACCGGCGGCGCATGGATCATGTATTTTGCCGACGCGCCGACGCTGACGGTCGATTTCTGGACGGGACAAGCAGCGCCCGTTGCCTATGCGACAGTGGGCGTTTTGACTGCGACCACGTTCATCTTTGGCGGTTTCATGCGCGAGCAAGTCTGTGTTTACATGTGCCCTTGGCCGCGCATCCAGACAGCAATGATGGATGAAAAATCGCTGATCGTTACTTATCGCGACTGGCGCGGCGAACCGCGAGGATCGGTCAAAAAAGCGGAAGCCCAGCCCGGCGCCATTGGCGATTGTATTGACTGCAACCAATGCGTCGCCGTTTGCCCAACGGGCATCGACATCCGTGAAGGGCCCCAAATCGGCTGTATCACTTGCGCATTGTGTATCGATGCTTGCGACAGTGTGATGAACCAGATTGGCCGCCCCCGCGGCCTTATCGACTATTTGACGCTGGACGATGTCGCGACCGAAAAAGCGGGCGGCACGGCCTATCCCGCGCTCAAGACACTTTTTCGCACGCGCACCCTGATATATTTTGGCATTTGGTGTGCCATCGGTATCGCTATGCTCTTCACTTTGGGGCAGCGCACGCGGCTAGATCTAACGGTCCAGCATGATCGCAACCCGGTTTACGTCCAATTGTCGGACGGTTCGATCCGCAATAACTACACCGTTAAGGTGCGCAATATGGAAACCCGCCCGCGCAAAGTTGAGCTGCTCGTCAAGGGACTGCCCGGCGCTGTTGCTTGGACGTCAACCGGTTCGCGCGAAACCGCCAAGCAACGGGTTAAAGTCAGTGTCGCCCCCGACAGTGTTCAGAAAGTGCGGCTATTTGTCGCTGCGCCTGCAAACGGTGATGCACGCACTGACTTTGAAATCGAAGCGATCGCTTTGACGGGTAACGAAAGGGGCGACAGCGACAGCGTTCGTTTTGAACGACCGGAGACAGGACAATGACCGTGAAGACCAGCAAACCCTTTACCGGCTATCATATGGCAGCCATTTTGATCGGATTTTTCGGCATCGTCATTTCGGTCAATATATACATGGCCAAAGTCGCCATCGGCACCTTTGGCGGCACCGTCGTCGACAACAGCTATGTTGCCAGCCAGCAATATAATGGCTGGCTGGCGGAGAGCGCCAAGCAGGCAAAGCTCGGCTGGAATGTTGAGGCGACGAGGCTGGTTGACGGCAAGGTTCGCCTCAGGATCCATGCGCAGGGTAATAATAACGCGGGTTTCACGGCCTCCGCGACGGCGCAGCATCCATTGGGCCGCGCACCACAACGCAGTCTGCAGTTCACCGACCAAGGTAATGGCATTCATGTCTCGCGCGAGCCGCTGCCCAGCGGGCGCTGGTTACTGCAAATAGAGGTTAACCGGGCGGGCGCACAATATCGGACGGTGGCCGACATCGCATGAACGCTCCCACGCCTCGCTCTTCGGTAACGGCTTTGCCTGAAACGCTGTTCGCGGTTCCAGGAATACGTTGCGCCGGGTGCATTTCAAAGCTGGAGCATGGCTTACTGCAATCGCCGGGTATCGCCGCCGCGCGGGTCAATTTCACTGCAAAGCGCGTTGTGATTAGTCATTTACCTGAAACCCGCATTCCCGACCTGCAGCGCGCCATCGCTGCTCTGGGCTTTGAATCGCAGCCGCTTGGCGAAGAACTGGCAAATATGAACGACAACAGCAGCCGCGAGCTGTTAAAGGCAGTGGCAGTTGCCGGCTTTGCGATGATGAATATCATGCTGCTGTCGGTTTCGGTCTGGTCAGGCGCTGAGGGCGGCACAAAAGACCTTTTCCACTGGCTGTCTGCGCTAATCGCGTTGCCAACTATTGCCTATTCGGGGCGCCCTTTCTTCCGCTCGGCTTGGGGCGCGCTGAAGAACCGCCGCACCAATATGGATGTGCCGATCTCAATCGGCGTTGTGTTGGCAACTGCACTTTCGCTGTTCGAGACTTTCGTTGGCGGAGCGCACGCCTATTTTGACGGCGCGGTGATGTTGCTGTTTTTCCTGCTTACCGGGCGCTGGCTCGACAGTGTCATGCGCGACCGTGCCCGTGACGGGGTGACCGCGCTTTTGAAGCATAAGGCAGCAGGTGCACTCGTCCTTGCCGAGGGCGGGAGTTCCAACTGGATCGACGCCAATGCGCTAAAGGCGGGTATGGTGATGCTCGTCGCGACAGGGGAGCGTTTGGCTGCCGATGGTGTTATCTTGAAAGGGCGCACACATTTCGACCTCAGCCTGTTGACTGGAGAGTCCCGCCCCGTGTCAGTTTCGGCCGGTGATTTGGTGCACGCCGGAACGCTGAATATCGATGCGCCGGTCGAGGTCCAGATTACCGCTGCGGGAGCAGCAACGGTATTGGCGGACATTGCGCGGCTGATGGAAGATGCTGGTCAATCAAAATCCCGCTATGTCCGGATCGCCGATCGTGCGGCACGCTATTATGCGCCGGCGGTCCACACGCTGGCTTTGCTCAGCTTTGCCGGTTGGATGCTGGCGGGGGCGGGATGGCATCAATCCTTGCTGATCGCGGTTGCTGTGCTGATCATTACGTGCCCTTGCGCTTTGGGACTTGCTGTTCCGGCTGCCCAGATTGTGACTGCAGGCGCGCTGATGAAAAAAGGCATCTTGGTGAAGGACGGTTCCGCGCTGGAGCGGTTGGCGGAGGTTGACCGCGCGCTGTTTGACAAGACAGGCACGCTGACTTTGGGGCGGCCAGAGCTGGGCAACTTGGCTGTCTTGCCCATTGCGGACCGGCCGCTCGCGCTCGCGCTTTCAAGGGCTAGCCGACACCCTTTGAGCCAGGCGATCCGCCGCGCACTGGAAGCCGACGGCGTCGTTGCTGCAGAACTGCACAATATTCAGGAAATTGCCGGTCAGGGGATCGAGGCGTTGCATCATTCAGAGAGGGTCTGTTTGCAACGCCCCGATATGGGGGCCGCCGGTGCATCGCTTGCCGCACAATTCCGGCGCGGCGATGCACCGGCGATTGTCCTAACTTTTCAAGATAGCCTGCGCCCTGATGCTTCGGCAGTTTTGAAGGATCTGCAGACTGCCGGAATAGAGAGCAGCATCGTATCCGGCGACCGCGCAGAGGCGGTGAGGCCTGTTGCGGCCGCGCTAGGCATTACCGCCCAAACTGGCATGCAACCGCAGGACAAGCTGGATACGATTGCGCGACTAACCGCGGCAGGACACAGAGTTTTGATGGTGGGCGATGGTTTGAATGATGGGCCGGCGCTCGCTGCGGGCCATGCCTCGCTTGCCCCCGCATCTGCCAGTGATGCCGGGCAAAATGCCGCAGATGCAGTGTTTCTCGGCGATGGTCTGGCACCGGTCGCTATAGCGATACGAGCAGCCAGAAAAACCCAGGCGATTGTCCGGCAGAATTTTGCGCTCGCCATCGGCTATAATCTCATCGCCGTGCCTTTGGCCGTCATGGGGCTGGTCACGCCGCTTATCGCTGCGCTCGCCATGTCAGGATCGTCGATCATCGTCGTCGCAAACGCTCTACGCCTGAAAGGTGCGGCACAGTGACCGGTATTGCGTTCCTCATTCCCGTCGCTTTGGGATTGGGTCTGATGGGTTTGGCTGCGTTTTTCTGGTCCCTGAAAAGCGGGCAGTTTGATGATCTGGACGGCGCAGCGCTGCGCATCCTGATCGATGATGAAAACAAAATCGATGATTAGGCCGCACAGCGTTTCGGCGATCTTTGCGATTGTGATTATCGCGCTGCCAACACCGCCGTTACAGGGGAGAAGCCTGATGGTGCCCACGTGTCTTGGCGGTCCATCGGTGAAAATCGACCTGCCGCCTGACCCTTTGGAGCAGGAACGGCATGGCTGTTGCCGCAAAGGCTGCCACGCTGCCAATGACCGGCGTAAAAAGGCCAATGACCTCCTCCCCGACTGTTGCTGACGCAAAAAAGAGGCAGGCCCTTGCGTAAGAGCCTGCCCCTAGACGGAGGAACTGAAAGAACTATTTAGAGCTTAAAGCCAAGCCCGACGCCAAAGACAAAGGGATCGAGGCTGACGCCCACACGCTGCGTACCCGCTGCGGTCGTGCGTAACCGCGCATCGGTATCAATATCGATGTACTTGACGTCGAAGTTGAGGAACATGCGGTCGTTGAGTGGAACGTCGACGCCAGCTTGAACAGCCCAGCCAAAGCTGCTGCCCAGTTTCACATTGGTTGGGCCTACAGCGGTTTCCAATCCGTTCGATGCCTTTTCCGAATAGAATAGGGTCCAGTTGACCCCTGCACCAACATAAGGCCGGACCGTTCCTTGCGGAGCAAAATGATACTGCACCGTCAGCGTTGGCGGCAGCACCCAAGTGGACGCGAGTTTGCCTATGCCGCCGGTCGTACCAGATGTGCCCGAGACGCTGTGCTTTGTGGTCGCGGCAATCAGCTCGAAACCTACATTGTTCGTCACCATATGGGTGATGTCGACTTCCGGCATGATGCTGTTGTTAACGCTAACTTCCTCGGTTGGGAAAGCGGGCGTGATCCCGGTCGATTTTTCATTGGGCGCTACCATGATCCCGCGCACACGGACGAAGGTGTCACCCGCCTCGGCAAAGGCCGGGGTGGCGCTGGCTGTGGCCAGCAGGACGACGAGGGTGGATACTGTTTTCGTAGTCAATCGCATTTGAAATTCCCTGAATATATTTGGTCTATTTTCGCGGGCAGGTGTTGATGCCGACAAGCCTGTAGGCCGGACACCAGCGAAACAGCCCCGTGAAGAGCGGCACCACGCCGATCCAGCCAAGCGGCGTCTTTGGTCCGACAAAAACAAGAGCGATCAAGATGATCCCGGCAACGATCCGGAGTAACCGATCCGTATTTCCGACATTGGCGTTCATAACTGCCTCCTTCTGCCAACCAAACCGTTGACATGCGCGTGATGGCATGTTCCCAATCGGAGTTCCTTGACCTGTGGCAAAGACTTGTTTGATCGAGGTCAAAGTCTTCCTATCAGAGACGCGTATGATCCAAGCGCATGTGGCCTTATCATCCCGACCTGTTGGCGCAGAACGTGCCGCGCTATACAAGCTATCCTCCCGCCACGGCCTTTACGCCCGATGTTGCCGCTGCCGCACAAATAGAAGCAGTTGAGGCTGTTTCTGCCGGCACACCGATCTCGCTTTACGTCCATATCCCCTATTGCCAGTCGATCTGTTGGTATTGCGGTTGTAACACGGGGCTTGCGGGAAAGGCGCAGCGGCTGCACGCTTATCTCGACGCGCTGGAGGCTGAAATTGCGCTTGTTGCTAAACTGCTCGGCGGGCGGGGAAAGGTGGCAAGAATAGCCTTTGGCGGCGGCAGCCCCAACGCAATCGAACCTGTCGCTTTTGTTCGGTTGGTCGACCGGTTGATGACTGTGTTGGCAGGCAGCGACACCGAGATTTCAGTCGAAATTGACCCTCGCGCCTTTACGCTGGAATGGGCGATGACATTGTCGATCGCACGCGTGTCACGTGTCAGCTTTGGTGTGCAAAGCTTCGATGCTGAAATTCAGGCGGCCATTGGCCGGATTCAGCCGGTCGAGATGATCGAGACCTGTGTGGCAGCGCTTAGGGCGCGTGGTATTGGTTCCATCAATTTTGACCTGATGTATGGCCTGCCAATGCAGACCGTGGAAAAGCTTGATCAGACACTGGAGCATGTTCTGCGTATGCAGCCAGAACGGATTGCGCTTTTCGGTTATGCACATTTACCGGAAATGTTCGCGCGGCAACGGCGGATCGATTCAGCGACATTGCCCGATGCGCGCCAGCGTTTCGAGCTTGCCGCGCACGGTTTTGGACGGTTGGTCGCCGCAGGCTATCAACCCATAGGCTTTGATCATTTTGCCAAGCCAAACGACAGCCTAGCGATAGCCCATAAAAAGGGCGAGCTACACCGCAATTTCCAAGGCTTTACCGATGATACCAGCGAAGTAGTTATTGGCATCGGCGCAAGCGCAATTAGCATCTTCCCCGACCGGATTATCCAGAACGAAAAAAAGGCGGGCGAGTATCGCGCTTTGTGTGCCAGCGGACAGCTGGCGGGGACTCGCGGCACTATGCGGGCATCCGACGATCGCGATCGCGCAAAGATCATCGAGGGGATTTTGTGCCACGGAGAAGCGGACTGCGGAGAAATGATGGCCCTGCCCCAAGTTCGTTCAAGGCTTGAACCGCTTGCCAGCCATGGACTCGTTCAAATTGACGGGGCTCGGCTAACGATGGCCGCAAACGCGCTTCCCTATGCACGCCATGTGGCTTCAGCCTTCGATGCGAGGCTTGATCTCGGACCGTCAAAACGACAAGCATAGGCTCCATTCTGTAACGCTTGGAGCTATTTACCCCGTTGAGCGCAGGTGAATGAATGGCACGTATCAGACCTTCTGATTCTCAGGCTGAACGATCGCAATGTTAGCGAAGCCCGTCATTGGCACGCTCTGGGTGTTAGAATATCCAGATCGAAAAAGAAGGGGCCTTCTGATGATACACAAAACAAAGCCTCCACAGAGATTCAACGAATTGCCATCCCATTCGTTCGAACAATTTCGAATGATGTATGAGTCCACCTAGTTGATTTCTGGTCGGAAATTCGCATTTAGCCGCGATAATGCATCGCTTTGCCTTTTGGTAGTTGCCGGCCAAGGCGTTGCAGCAAGCTGGTCATGTAAGGCGAAAGGTTCAGCCTTTTTCGGTCCGGCTGCTTTGATCGCAATTTCAATTTTGGCGATAATTTTTTGTCTCTATTGGCACCGGAATTACATCCATGTGTGACCCAAAATCATCTCGATCCATTATTTGTGCACGCTTTACTTGAGAAGGATCGTCGCCGTTTGCTTACAGTGTCCTGGCTTCTCGGGGCCGCTCACGCGCCACCATTAGACCGAGTATATGAGTAACGCCCTAATGCCAGCGTTCTGCGCTTAGTGCAAAAGCGATAGTCAAACCGCCAGCGCTTACCGCCGCTCGTTGAGACCAGCACATACAGGTCATCGTGGTCCGTGATTTTGTAGTTTTGCGGCTTTGGCTTGGTATTCCGTAACGCAACATCTGTCAGCACGTGCGGTCCCGCTTTTAGTATGGATATCCCGTCAGAAATGCTGGTCACAATGTGACATCTGATGAGAAATAAGGGATCTACAGAAATTCCAAGAAAACCGGGCCTAAATCTGAATAAGGCTGTGAATTCCCGAGGTTCAGAACTGGGGTTTTGGTAGCGAAGGAGGGACTTGAACCCCCGACCTATGGATTATGATTCCACCGCTCTAACCAGCTGAGCTACTTCGCCATACCCGCGCCGATGAAAAATGCACAACGGCGAGACAGGAGCGGGCCTATAAGCGGGCAAAACGAGGTGGTCAACCGGCGATTTGATCGCTAGCGGATGTGCCAGACAAGCAGCAATTGGGAATGAAGATGACGCAAGCAGGGGTGTTGATCGTAGGTGCAGGGCATGGGGGTGCACAGGCGGCGATTGCGTTGCGGCAAAATGGCTATGCCGGGCGGATCGTCATGGTCGGGCGAGAGCCGGAAATCCCGTATGAACGTCCGCCTTTGTCGAAAGACTATCTGGCGAACGAAAAGGCGTTTGAGCGTATCCAGATAAGGCCCGCCGCGTTTTGGGCCGAAAAGAACATCGAGATGGTGTTGGGCCAAGAAGTTGTGGCGGTTGATTCCGCCGCGCATGTCGCGTCGCTCGCGTCGGGTGAGACGATCACCTATGAACAGATGATCTGGGCGACTGGCGGCGACCCGCGCCGGCTTAGCTGCGATGGGGCAGAGCTTGACGGCATTCATGTCGTGCGCACCCGCTTTGATGTTGATGCCATCATGACCGAACTGGACAGCGTAACCCGCGTCGCGGTGATCGGTGGCGGCTATATTGGGCTAGAGGCGGCAGCGGTGTTGCGAAAGCTGGGTAAAGAGGTTGTGTTATTGGAGGCATTGCCCCGCGTGCTGGCGCGCGTGGCGGGCGAAGAACTCTCCGCTTTCTACGAGGCTGAACACCGCGCCCATGGCGTTGATCTGCGCACGGGCGTCGGCGTGATCGCGATTGAGGGCGAAGGCCGCGTTTCGAGCGTTACTTTGGGCGATGGCTCCAGCGTTGCGGCGGACATGGTCATCGTCGGCATCGGTATCATCCCTTGTGTTGAACCGTTGCTGGCTGCGGGGGCAGAGGGCGGCAACGGCGTTAATGTCGACGCGTATTGCCGCACAACTTTGCCCGATGTTTTCGCAATCGGCGATTGCGCGGCGCATGAAAATAGCTTTGCCGATGGCGCGACTATCAGGCTGGAATCGGTGCAAAACGCCAATGATCAGGCGACCGTTTCGGCCAAGTTCATTTGTGGCACGCCGGTCGAATATGGTGCAACGCCCTGGTTCTGGTCAAACCAATATGATCTGAAACTGCAGACGGTCGGGCTGTCCACCGGCTTTGACACAGCGGTAAAGCGCGGCGATCCCGCCACCCGCAGTTTTTCGGTGATCTATCTAAAGGACGGACAGGTCCGCGCGCTCGATTGCGTCAACATGGTCAAAGATTATGTGCAAGGCCGCAAGCTGGTCGAAGCGCGTGCCGTCATCGATCCAGCATTGCTGGCGGACGCGGCTGTCCCGCTAAAAGAAATGCTGGTGTCGGAATAAAAGGAAAAATGGTGCCTCGAGGCGGATTCGAACCACCGACACGCGGATTTTCAATCCGCTGCTCTACCAGCTGAGCTATCGAGGCAAACAGCGATGCTGAAACAGCACCGCGATTTGGAGCGCCGCCTATAGGCAAGGGCTGTATCCCTTGTCTAGTGCGAAATTCAGTATTCTTCGGGCAAATCCGGGTCGGCGGGCGGGCCTTTCATGCGATAGCCTTCGCCCAGCCATTGCAATAGGTCGCGGTCTTTACAGCCTTTGCTGCAAAACGGTTTGTGCTCTGGCGCTTCTTCGTGGCCGCAAAGCGGGCATTTGGCGGAACTATTGGCTGACATGCACATATCCATAGCCGTTTTGTTCAGGATCGCAACGCAGCGTGATGGCGCAGCCCAATTGCGTGCGCAAAGCCTCGATCTGTGTGGGCCATTGCTCGATTTGCGCGATGATCTGTGTAGACGCAATGAGTTCGCGCGCGCCAAAACCAACGGAGTTCACCGCATCGCGCAGCAGCATCAACGCTTGCGTTTCGGTGCTCGGCGTTTTTAGGGCAATGCCGCACAAGATTTCCATGACGCTGGGGCCAGGGCGGGGGAGGACCAGCTGCGCAAAGCCAAAGCCGCTGACGGCGGTGCATTCGTGCTGGGCCAAAGTTGCGCAGGCCTTGCCGAGCTCCGCGTCGATTTCGGCGCGTTCGGCTTTGTTGGCGCTGGCGAGAAAATCGATGCCAACCTGTCCGCCGATGCCGTAAAGCCGCAGCAACCAAGGGATGGTGCGCGCTGCGGCAAGGTTGACGCTACGCGCATCCTTAAACCCGTCAATATCGATAACCGTCATCGCGCGGGTTCGCTCGATGCTCAGCAATCCGCCATCGATGACGAATTCGCCGGTGATGCCGCGCTCGCACCACAGGTCGGTTTGAGCATCAAAAATGGCCTCTGCGTCGATGATAATCTCTGGACATTGGTCCGCCAAAATTGATCGAATTTGTGCCGCGACCAACGGCCCGGCACAGCAAATGGCGTCTAGGTTCGGCCATGTGGCAAGGATATAGTCCGCAAGTCCAAAGTCCTTTGCCTCGGCGGCGCGGAAGGTTGCGCGTTTCCATCGCCCGGGCTCTGGCACCGGCGCGCGCAGCAATTCTGCGGACAGCCAGCTGCCCTCGGTACATTCGGGGATGGGGGATATTTCACCTTCGCCGCCGTCATAATGGACGATGGCGCGGTGCGGACTCAGCCTTTGTCCCAACCGAACTTGCCGGGTGCAGCCAGCCAGCAGCGGCGCTTTGCCCTCTGGCACCCGCAGCAATCGAAATTCCAGCAGCTTTCCGTTTTCGTGGAGCATAAGCCGGATTTCGCCCGGTGCTGCATCCCACAAAAGATACCGGCTCATCCGACCGGATAGCCAGCGGAGCGAAGCAGACTGCGGGTTTCGTACAATGGCAAGCCAATGACGCCCGAATGGCTGCCTGCCATCCAGTCGATCAGCGCCTCTGCACGGCCTTGAATGGCATAGCCGCCTGCTTTGCCAAGGCCTTCTTTCGTGTCGATATAGGCGTCCATTTCGGCATCGCTTAGCCGTTTGAACCGAACGATGCTGTCGCTCAACCGGCTGCGCGCTGTGCCGTCCGCACCGATCACACACACCGCGCTCAATACATGGTGCCGCCGTCCGCTAAGCAATTTTAAGAAACCGCGCTGCATTTCGGCATCGGCGGCTTGGGGCAGAATGCGGCGGCCAACGGCAACGGTGGTATCGCCCGCGATGATGATTTCATCAGACGCGCGTTCGACGGCATGGGCTTTTTCCACCGCCATGCGCAAAGCATAGACGCGGGCGAGCTCACCTTTGCGGGGCGTTTCATCAATGTCAGGCGACGCGATCCGGTGCGGTGTGACACCAATCTGGTTCAGCAAGTCGCGGCGGCGGGGGGATGATGAAGCGAGAACAAGGTGCAAAAGCGATGATCCGTTATTTAAAGCGATAGGTGATTCGACCCTTGGTCAGATCATAAGGCGTCATTTCGCACAAAACTTCATCGCCGACGAGCACGCGAATGCGATTTTTGCGCATTTTACCGGCGGTGAGGCCAAGGATTTCGTGACCATTTTCCAATTCAACACGAAACATTGCATTGGGCAACAATTCGCGGACGGTGCCGCGCATCTCGATCAATTCTTCCTTTGCCATATCCTGCCCTGATGGTTTCTGCCTAATTGTGGAAATTGGCGAGGCGTTTAACGGCAATAATCGCAAAAGAAAAGACGCACAGGTCCTGACCCTCGGGTGTGACAAATTGCGACAAAAATTGACGTGCATAACATCGCCGCGCTTTCCATAAGTGCGCAATAAAATAACAATGAAATTCGGAGCCTCTCCCCATGACGCTGAACTGGACGACCTTACGTGTTAGCGCGAGCAGTCTTTGCTTAGCCGCTGCTATTGCCGCCACACCTGCGACCGCCTTTGACGCTGCAATAATTGAGGACGCTGATCAAAGCGATGTCGTGGTCGAGGGCGGTAAGGTTGCAGACGAAACTGTCCCCGCGAATGAGATCCTTGTTCTTGGCACAAGGCTGAAAGGGTCGGTCGAAACCGATATCCCGCCGACTGATACGTTAAGTGAGGCTGACATAAGTGCCGTTGGGGCATCCTCGGTCGCCGATGTTTTGGCCGCGATTGCGCCGCAGACCGGATCGGGCAGGGGCCGCGGCAGCGGGCCGCCTATTATCCTGCTCAACGGCCAACGCATTTCCAGTTTCCGCGAACTGCGCGATTTGCCGCCAGAGGCGATCAAGCAGGTGCAGATTTTTCCTGAAGAAGTTGCTTTGCAATATGGCTTTCGCCCCGACCAGCGCGTGGTCAATTTTATTCTAAAAGACAATTTTGCCAGCTTTAACGCAGAGACCGATTATTCGGTTCCGCAAAAAGGGGGCTTTTCCACTAAGGAATTTGAAAACACCCTGACCCGGATTGGTAAAAGTACGCGGCTGAACATTGATATTGAGTATGAAAGCCGCAGCCGCCTGACCGAGGACGAGCGCAATGTGGTCAGCAGCGGCACATCCGCGCCCTATGCGCTTGGTGGTAATGTCACCGGCCTTGGCGTTGGCGGAGAGATTGATCCAGCGTTGAGCGGATTTGCAGGACGGACGGTGACGGTCGCGGCTGTCCCTGGCACCCCTACGCTCGCCGGTTTCGCGGCCAATGCCAATCAGGCAGCATCAGGCGATATCGGAGAATTCAGGACGTTGCTACCATCGCTGCAACGCTTTGAGGTCAACACGAGCTGGAGCAAAATGCTTGCGCCGCAGACGAGCTTTTCTATTAACGGGTCGTTTGAGCAACTGGATACGCAAAGCCAGCTTGGCCTGCCTTTTGCCAGCTTGGTTGTGCCGGGCGGCAGTGCGTTCAGCCCCTTTGCCAGCAATGTGCGGCTCAACCGCTATTTCGACAACCCGCGTCCCTTGACGCGTGACACCAACACGCAGACATTATCCTTTGGCGCTGGATTTAACAGCATGATCAAGGGTTGGCGCTTTTCAACAACCGCTGATTTTACGCTCACAGACAGCGAGAGCCGGACAGTTATCAATGCAGATTTCTCATCGTTGCAAAATGCGATCAACGCCGGGGTTGCCAATCCGTTCATTACAAATCTGGGCAATGATCTTTTATTCGTAAGCCCCGATACCACCGACAGCACAGCTTCGGGATTGGTGGTTAGAAGCACGTTGTCGGGCAAACCATTTATGCTTCCGGCTGGACCAGTTATCGTGACGCTGGGTGCAGGGGTTGACCGCAAAAGATTTGATACAGCGTCTGTCCGGCGCGGTATCGCCTCTGATGTATCGCTGCAACGCGACAGAATTTTCGGCACAATCAATGTCGGCGTCCCGTTGGTTGAACGGGGAATTGGAGCGTTGGGCGCTATCGGCGAAGTATCGTTAGACGGCAATTTCGGATTGTCGAATGTCTCCGAATTTGGGAATCTCATAGAATATACCGCTGGGATTCGCTGGTCGCCATTTGAAAACCTGTCGCTTGGCGTATCGCTGATTGGTGATGAAGATGTGCCCACTTTATCGCAGCTTGGTAACCCGCAGCAGGTAACGCCCAATGTCGCGGTGTTCGATTTTACGCGCGGTGAAAGCCGCTTTGTTGAGCTGGTGTCGGGCGGAAATCCCGCCCTTGTCGCTGAAAGCAGACGCGATTTCAAAGTCTCGGCGGATTGGTCGCCGAAATTTGTCGAGGGGCTGAGCCTTCAGCTGGAATATTTCAAAAACAAAAGCCGTAATACCACTGCATCATTCCCGCTGTTGACCTCTGAAATCGAGGCTGCCTTTCCGGGCCGCGTCACGCGGGATGGGAATGGCCAGCTGGTCCGCGTCGACCAAAGGCCGGTCAATTTTGACCGCGAAGAATCGCAACGCATCCGTTGGAGCTTTAACTTCTCTGGCCCGCTTGGCAAACAGCCCCAAGGCGGCGGTTTTGGCGGAGGTGGCGGTGGTCGCCCGGCTGGAGCTGGCGGACCCGGCGGCGCAGGCGGCCCCGGCGGCGTGCGTCCTGCGGGTGCTGGCGGCGGCGGTGGGCGTGGCCCCATGGGGATGATGCCCGGCGGCGGTATGCCCAGCCGATGGTCGCTGGCTTTATCCCACACGATACGCCTGCAAGAAGAAATCCTCATCCGCCCGGGCGTGCCAGTGCTTGATTTGCTGAACGGTTCGGCGACGAGCAGTCTTGGCGGTTCGCCGCGCCATGACGTGACGCTCAGTGGCGGTGTGTTCGCAAAGGGCATGGGCTTCCGGCTTGAGGGCAGCTATCGCAGCGCTACCCGCGTTGACGGCAATAGCCTGACAGGGACCAGCGATTTGCGCTTTAGCGATCTGGCATCGTTGAACGCGTTTGTTTTCATCAGCCTCGATCAACGCGGGAAACTGACGCAAAAACTGAAATGGTTGAAAGGCAGCCGTATCGCGTTGCGGGTCGAAAACGTGCTCGGCGATGTTATCGATGTTCGCGACGATGCCGGTTCGGTGCCGCTCAGTTATCAGCCCGGTCTGCTTGATCCGCAGGGGCGCGTGTTCGAAATCAGTTTCCGCAAACGCTTCTAACACAGGGTTAAGGCCTATAGGTTTTGCCAAGAAAAGGCTTGGCATCGGCTTTCAGGCGCATATAGGCATGGGGCTTGCCTGACACGCCGATACCGAAAGACGATTAGATGACTGACATTCCGAACATCCAGCCCGATGCCCGTGGTACGACTGTGCTCGATGCACCCGACACCAAAGTCAATGTGCGCGAAATGTTTGGCATCGATGTCGATATGGAGTGCCCTGCGTTCTCCGAGGCCGATGAACGCGTGCCCGATTTCGACGCATCCTATGTGTTCGATCCAGACACGACTTTGGCGATCCTTGCGGGCTTTGCTCATAACCGCCGCGTAATGGTTCAGGGTTATCACGGCACCGGAAAATCGACGCACATTGAACAGGTTGCTGCCCGCCTGAAATGGCCGTGCATCCGCATCAACCTTGATGCGCATATCAGCCGAATCGACCTGATCGGGCGCGACGCGATTGTGTTGCGCGATGGCCAACAGGTCACCGAATTCCGCGAAGGCCTTTTGCCATGGGCGCTCCAAACGCCAACCGCATTGGTCTTTGACGAATACGATGCGGGCCGCCCCGATGTGATGTTTGTGATTCAGCGGGTGTTGGAGACCGAGGGCAAGCTGACCTTGCTTGACCAAAACCGCGTTATCCGTCCGAACCCATGGTTCCGCATGTTTGCAACGGCGAACACCGTCGGGCTTGGCGATACCAGTGGGCTGTATCACGGCACGCAACAGATTAACCAGGGCCAGATGGATCGGTGGAACATCGTTGTCGGGCTGAACTATCTGCCCGCGCAGGTGGAATCCGAAATCGTGCTAGCAAAGGCTGAAGGCTCCAGCGCCGATGACGTGACCAAGATGGTCAAGGTCGCCGAATTGACGCGGCAAGGCTTTATGAACGGCGATATTTCGACCGTCATGTCGCCGCGTACTGTTATCACCTGGGCGCAGAACACCGCGATCTTCAAAGACATCGGTTTCGCCTTCCGCCTGTCGTTCCTCAACAAATGTGACGAGGCCGAACGGATGCTGGTTGCTGAATATTATCAGCGCGTATTTGGTAAGGATTTGCCGGAGTCTGTGGTCGGCAAAAGCTGATGCGGGCGCCGCTCATCCTCGCGCTGTTCTTCCTGCTCAGCGCTTGCGGGGCGGCGGTGAACTATGGCCCTGTGCGCCATTCTGAATTGGCGGCGGGCCAAAACTGTAATCCGACCAGCTCCGATGGAGGCGCGATTGCGGGCAAAGACTATTTCATCGTCACTAGCCGATTGCCTGATTGTCGCGGGGCAGACATCCTCCTGACCAATCATAGGTCAGACACGGTCCGATACGCCCGCTTTGCTCCGCCGCAAAAGCAAAAGCTGGCCAAGGGCAAGGAACAGATCGTTGTGCCAACCGCGTTTCAGCTCGAGGCCGACTGGTGGTCGAGCCTAGGCGACGCCGCCAATCTGCGCCAAGGCCGCGTGTTGCTTTACGTCCATGGTTTTCGTGAAAACATTGATTCCAGTAGCAAAGACGCCGTACAAATTGGCGCGATGACCGGCTTTGACGGGCCGATTGTGCAATATAGTTGGCCGTCGCAGGGCAGGCTGCTCAGCTATGCTGTCGATGAAACCAACATGTATTGGGATGAACGCAATTTCCGGCGGTTTCTGCAAAAATTGGCGACGCAGGATTGGGTGAAGGAGATCGTGATCGTCTCCCACTCCATGGGCGCGCGCCTGGTGATTCCGGCAGTGGAATTTGTGGATCGTAATTCCGCGAATGTGGATTCCAGTAATATTTCCAATATCATATTGGCGTCTCCTGATGTTGATCGTCAAGATTTTGAGCGCGATATTATCGAGGAAGTTCTGTCCGCACGCCGCGTGAACAATGATCGACGGATCACGATTTACGCCTCGTCAAAGGACAGAGCGTTAGCTTTGTCGCGCTCAATTCACGGCTATCCGCGTCTGGGATCGCCCTATTGCTTTGACCCTGACGAGGCGAAAGCTTTGAAGTTGGCCAGCAAGCCCGAACGCTGTTTTGCCGCCAAGGGGCGCTACACGCAGGAGCCGTCAAAAAGCGGCCTGACGATTATCGATACCAGCGAAGTTAGCGGCGGCGGCAGCGGTCACAGTGATTACCTGCGCAGCCCGCCCGCGTGCCGCGATTTTATCGCAACGATAAAGGGTCAGCGCGATGGTGTTGCGGGGCGCATAGCGACTGACCAGCCGCATGTGTTTTCGCTACAACCCGATGCGAAAAAGCCCAAGGGTGAGGTTGATACGGTTTGTCAGTTGGTGAAGTGAGCCGTGTTGAAATTTAGAGAGTAAATTACAAAAAATCTACCCTTCGTCATTCCCGCGAAGGCGGGAATCCATCACCTGAGCTCGATTTATATCGCTACCTTCAGTTGAGTGGACAGTTTCGGTGATGGATTCCCGCCTTCGCGGGAATGACGAATTGTGGTTTGAGAAGTCTA
Organism: Sphingorhabdus sp.; assembly: GCA_040079555.1. GTDB lineage: Bacteria > Pseudomonadota > Alphaproteobacteria > Sphingomonadales > Sphingomonadaceae > Sphingorhabdus_B. The sequence continues at coordinate 22,390 of JBEBKE010000013.1, forward strand.
CGGCGTTTTTGCGAATAGCTGTGCGGTAACGTTCATTCACAACCGATCAATCACTGTGCGCCGTCATACCGCCAGTCGTCGCAGCCCCCGAACCGCCGCCGTCTTTCTCCCAATAATAAGCAGGGCGCTTGCGCGCCCCCGACACTTCCTCGTTCAGCGTCACGGCGTCATATAGCCGTCCGTTGATCATCACTTTGCTCACCTTGTCCGAGTTGCGGATGTCCACGGTCGGGTCAGCATCGAGCACGGCCAGATCGGCCAGCTTGCCGACCTCTAACGATCCGATATCGGCATCATAGCCAAGCGAGCGGGCGGATTCTATGGTGCCTGCGCGCAAAGCCTCAACGGGAGACATACCACCGCGCACGAACGACCAAAGCTCCCAATGCGCCGCAATGCCGGGTTCTTGTCCATGCGCGCCGATGGCAACCGGTACGCCAAGCCGCGCTAATTTCGCCGCCTCGCGCGCGTTGTTGTCGTCGACATAATCCTCCTCCGCCGCAATCGTGCGCCGCGAATTGCTGGCTTTCAGAATTGATGCAGGTTCGTGTTTTTGCAGCAAAGGATGCTTCCACACATCGGTATGCGCGCGCCAATAGGGGTCGCCCGCGGGGCCGCCATAGGTCACGACCAATGTCGGGGTATAGCCAACTTTCGATCCTGAATAGAATTGCAGCACGTCATCGTAAAACACGTCGAGCGGGACATTGTGTTCGACCGTTGTGTTGCCATCGGCGATCAGCGTCATGTCCATGCCGAACAGCGAGCCACCCTCGGCAACTGAGCGCATGCCTTCTTCGATGGCCGCCGCCACAACCTGTTGCCGTTGTTCGCGGCGGGGTTGGTTATAGTTTTTGATGCTGTGCGATCCTTGCGCTTTCAACCGCCGGATATGCGCGCGGGCATCGTCGATGCTGTTGATCTCGGCATAGACGCCGGGCGCTTTGGCACCGTACACAATTTCGCCCGTCGAAAAGCTGCGCGGGCCGAGGGTCGCGCCGGTGCGCACCATTTCCAGCGCTGGATATACGAGCGCCGCGCGGCTTGACGGATCGTGCCGCGTGGTGACGCCCAATGCCAGGTTAATCATTTCCGACCAATTCGCCTGCAAGGTCATTTCGTCCACACCGTAAGGGCCATGTGCGTGAGCATCGATCAGGCCGGGGATGATTGTCTTACCGCTGACATCGACGACCGATGCTCCGGCTGGAATTGTCACCGACGCTCGGCTGCCGACCGCTTTGATCCGGTTGCCTTCGATCAGGACAACGCCATCGTCCAACGCGCCGCCATCTTCGCCAGCCATCGTGACAACGCGCGCACCGACAAGGGCGATGACGCCTTTTGGCTTATCGGTCGGCACAGTCATCGACAGCGATATGCCGGTTTTAGGCGGTTCGAACTTCACCGGCTTTGCGTCCTTGGCGAGCGGCCCGTTGGCGAACAACGCGCTGCGGTCTGCGCTGAACAGATTTGGCCCCAATGACCAGTGCAGTTTCGTGCCGCCGTTCGACCAATGAATCCACTCCGCGCCATCGCCGCTGACTTTTACAACGGGCAGAGCTCCGCTGCCGGTTGAGACAGAGACCGACTGTGATCCGGGCATCATCGGCATGACAAAGGCTTGATAGTTTTGCCGGAACGCAAAATACTGTCCATCGGGCGAGACGCTGTAATCGGTGACCAAGTCGCCCTCGGCATGGGTGCGTTGCGCTTCGCCGTTCAAGTCGCTGCTGACCAGCTTGCTGCCCGATACGAAAAACACACGGTCGCTGTTTGCGGCAAATTGTGGGTGCGATCCGTCGCGGGTGATGCGCACTGCTTCTCCGCCAGTTGCCGCGATCCGGTAAATGCCGGGTTCGGCGGAGGCACGCGGGCTGACGAGATAGCCACCTTCGCGCTTTTCAAAGACTATCGCTTTGCCATCGGGAGAGAAGCGCGGCGCTGCATAATGGCCGGGGGCTTTGGTGACCGCTGTTGCCGCGCCACCAGCGGCGGCGATGCTGCGAATTTCGCCAAGTCCAGCATCGGTCCAGCGCACAAAAACGATGCGCTTTCCGTCGGGTGACCAGCTGGGATAGGCCTCCATCGCCTCGGCATCGGCGGTTAAGCGTTTGGCTGTGCCGCCCGATGCGGCTTTGGTCCATAGCTTGCCGAGTGTTTCAAACACAATCTTGCTGCCATCGGGGGAAACGCTGGCGCTGCGCGGCATTGTTGTCTGGATGCTATCGGGGGCCACTGCCACCGGCGGACGTGGCGGATCAATAACGCTGCGGCTATCCTCGATACGAAACGGAATGACCTCGGCTTGGCCCGTCGCCAAAGTCAGCTTGCGGAGTTTACCGCCCGCCCAGAACACAATCGCACCGCTATCGGGCGTCCAATCCATATTCGGATAGATGCCCGTGACGGCCCAGGTTTCCTGCACATCTTGGTCCAGCGCGTCGTAAATTTTGCGGTCTTCACCCGTGGTCAGATCGCGCAGATACAGTTTTGACTTGGTCGCCTCACGTCGCACATAGGCGAGTTTCTTGCCATCGGGCGATGGGGTAGGGCGCACCGCGCCGCCTTCGCCGCCAACGATCTGCTCCGTCTCGCCCGTTTCGATATTATAGCGTTCGATGGCGAAAATCTGGTTGTTGGAATCCTGCGCATATTCGAAAATCGGGCCAGAAGTAGTGTTGCGCGTGAACCAGATATGCTTGCCATCGGCGTCATAGATCGGCTCGCCGAGTTCTTTCTGATGTGCCTCGCTGGGTTTTTTGACCAGTGGCACGCCAGCGCCACCGGACACATGATAAAGCCAGACTTCGCCGGTCCCCAATGACCGCTGCGTTGTAAAATGTTTCTTGGCCGCGATAAAGCGTCCATCGGGGCTCCAGCTGGCTTGATTGGTCAGGCGGAAATCCTCTTTGGTCAGCTGACGTTTGTCGCTGCCATCGGCGTTCATGATCCAGATATTGTCGCCGCCGCCGCGATCCGATGTGAAGGAGATACGGCTACCATCGGGCGAAAAGCGCGGCTGGGTTTCATAGGCCAACCCCTCTGCAATCCGCGTTGGTGTACCGCCTGAAACCGGCATCACATAGATGTCACCCAGCATATCGAACGCCATGGTCTTGCCATCGGGGGACAGGTCAACATTCATCCAGCTGCCTTCGTCGACAGCAATCGGCACTTCGCGCGTTGTCATTCCGGGGGGAGCCGAGACATCCCATTTTGGCGGGTCTTTGCTGTCCTCGGCCTGTGCTGAAGCAGGCAAGGCCGCCAAGGCAATCGCGATCATGGAGGCGGAAAGCGTCAATTTGGTCATGTAAAATTCTCCCTTGCTTTCGGTATCCGTATGGAATTCGGGGAAGTCAATGACGGCTCGACAAACGGCCCGTCTTGATGGCGGCGCGCTTCGCCTTTCTGGCGGTAAGCCGTTCATCTCGCGGACAGGCGATCACCGGTTGGTGAGCGTTACAGGGAAATTGAGTCGCAACATAATGGGGGGCATGGAGACACGACATGGTTGGAGTATTTCGCGAAGGGCATAACAAGCCGCGCCCGCGCCACCGCGCGCCGATTCAGTTTGGGCCGCCGCAAAGCCCATGGCGCAAACGTGCGCCTTTGGTTGCCATCGCGACGCTCGCGGCATTGCTAGCGGCAGGCTGGGCAATCAAAGCCAATGCGCATCCGGGGCCACAGCAGCACGTCCATGTGCTCGACGCGCCGCTCGCAGGTGTCCGTAACAACTATTGGTATGATTACCGGTCCGATATCGAAGAAGCCGATAATGAATTGCGCAAGGACCTTCGCCGCGCAAAGACGGAGCAGGATCGGCGTGAGGCATGGGCCGAATATAATCAGGAACTGCGCGATGCCCGCAAAGACTATACCAAGGAGATGGTGGAGCGAGGCTATATTTTACGGCCGCGTGGCGAAGTTACGGTCGGAGACTAATCAAACACCCGATCCGCCTGTGCGACCGCATCGGATGCACGCAACGCTGACAGTATTCGCATCAGGTGATGCAAATCATGCACCTCGATATCGACTTCAAATGTGTGGAACGAGGTGTCGCGTGCTGTCATACGCAGGTTGATGATATTGGCTTTATGAAAGCCGAATATGCCCGCCATATCGGCCAAGGTGCCGGGGCGGTTGTGGACAATCACCCGCATCCGCGCCGCGCCGCCGTCGCTGTCTTGGCCCCAGCTAAGGTCAACCCAATCGGCGTCTGAACCGCTGACCAGCTGTTCGCAGTGGATCGTATGCACCTCAACCGGTTGGTCGGGCAGGCGCAGGCCCACAATCCGGTCGCCCGGTATCGGGTGGCAGCATTCGCCCAGCTGATAGGCAACGCCGGGGGTTAGCCCGCGAATCGAAATCGCACGTTCCTGCGTTGGCCAGTCGATCTCCGGATTGTCGGCGTCAAAGCCGGGAACGAGCGCCTCCATCAATTGCCGGTCGCTCACCTTTCCTATGCCCACCGCGTGCATCAAATCATCGGCAGATTTCAGCCCCAGCCGCTCGGTCGCCGCATTCAGCGCCTTTTGCCCCAGCTTTCCGGGCATCCGCTCGCACACTTCGTCGGTCAGCTTTTTGCCGATCAGGATCAGCTCGTCACGCTCACGGTGGCGGACATGGCGGCGGATCGCGGCGCGGGCTTTGCCGGTGGCGACAAAGTTCAGCCAGCTCGGCTGTGGCTCATGCGCTTTGCTCTGCAAAATCTCGACCATATCGCCATTGTTCAGCACCGTGCGCAGCGGCACATGGCGGCCATTGACCTTTGCCCCTACCGCACGATCACCCAGATCGGTGTGGACAGCATAGGCAAAATCAACCGGCGTCGATCCCTTAGGCAGCTGATGCAACACGCCTTTCGGGGTAAAGGCAAAGATGCGATCCTGATACATCGCCATCCGCGTATTCTCGAGCAGTTCCTCGGGATCGTGGCTGGTCTCAAGGATTTCGATCAGGTCGCGTAGCCAGCCTGCCTGTCCGTCGGGCGCGTCATCCTGTTTATACGCCCAATGCGCGGCGAGGCCATATTCCGCCCCTTGGTGCATATCGGCACTGCGGATCTGAACTTCGACCCGCATGTTTTGCGCAAACATGATCGTCGTGTGGATCGAGCGATAGCCATTGCGTTTGGGCGTTGAGATAAAATCCTTAAACCGCCCCGGCACCATCTGCCACCGGCGGTGCAAAGCGCCCAGCGCGCTGTAACAGGCGTCCGTATTGTCAACCACAACGCGAAAAGCGTTGATGTCGGTCACTTGCTCAAACGCGACATGCCGTTCCTGCATCTTTTTCCAGATCGAATAGGGATGCTTTTCGCGGCCCGATACTTTGGCTTGCAAGCCAGCGCGTTCCATCGTGGCGGCGACCGATTTGCTGATCTCGTCAATCTTGACGTTACCCTCTTCGCGGATTTGCGCCAGACGGCCGGTGATCGTTTCAAACGCCTCGGGTTCCAGCTGCTGAAACGCCAGCAGCTGCATCTCGTGCATATATTCATACATGCCGATGCGCTCGGCCAGCGGCGCATAGATATCCATCGTCTCTTTGGCGATGCGGCGGCGTTTTTCGGGGCTTTTGATATAATGCAGCGTGCGCATATTGTGCAGCCGGTCGGCCAGCTTGACCAGCAACACGCGGATATCATCCGAAATCGCGAGCAGGAACTTGCGCAGATTTTCCGCCGCGCGCTCATCCTCGGTCTGCGCCTCGATCTTGGACAGCTTGGTCACACCATCGACCAGCCGCGCCACCTCTGGCCCAAACTTTGCCTCGACGTCTTCGATTGTGGTCAGTGTGTCCTCTACCGTGTCGTGCAGCAACGCGGTGATGATGGTGTCTTCATCCATCTTCAAGTCCGTCATCAACCCGGCCACCTCGACCGGATGGCTGAAATAGGGATCACCCGAAGCCCGCTTTTGTGCGCCGTGCATCTGCACGGTATAGACATACGCCTTATTGAGCCGATCTTCATCGACATCCGGGTGATAGGCTCTCACCCGCTCAACAAGTTCATACTGACGCATCATGATGAGAACAGCATGTGGGATTTACGCTGCGATGCAACAGGAAAGTTGTTTTGGGCTTGAGATATTTTGAGTGAAGGATTTTGTAAAAGAGACAAGAGGGAGAGAGGGGGCGCGCGGCCTTTATGGACTGGCTTACAAATGGTGCTGCCGGTCACCAACGTCGAAACAGCGGCGACGATCAAAGGCAGCGGTGCCACCTCTTTTCCTCTCCGCCTCTTTTACATCAATCTTTGCCTGCTGTCCGATCTAGTGCGTCGCAATCCACTCCTTCAGTGCCTTGTCGATCCGCGACTGCCATCCGTTTCCGGTGGTCCTGAAATGGTCGATCACGTCGCGCGATAGGCGAATAGTGGTGCTGATTTTGGTCGGCGCTTTTTGACTTCCCCGGCTACGGATGGTCGCGGCAAGATCGGGAAAAGCCCTATCAAACGGCACCGCCTTGGCGAAATCATCGGCGGTCCATTCAGGATTATCGCTGACTGCGGCAAGGTCTGCCGCAGTATATTTGGTTTTGCTCATTCCAATAAGCTCCTTTCTGCGCGGCTGGCGGTGCGGGCCGAGACAATCGAAACGCCCTCACTGCCGAGTAAAGTAAAAATCGAGATTACTACTTGTAAAACAGTTATGCCATCACCATAATGACCGATGGCTACTGGCCCCCAAGTGGGTTAGCCTAGCGGAAATGTCACCCGCTCTTTAGAGTCAGGTCGAACAATCGGCTAAACGCGCCCTCGTGGCCGTTAACCGAGGCATCGGCCCCGTAGCAAATGTCGGCAAACCGAATGCGGTTGCGCTGCTAGCTAATGACGAAGGAGAGTGTAAAATGCCTTGTGTTGTCCAACATACCCATAAGGTCCGGTGTAGCTTCCGTGGAGGGCTTTCTCGCGGGCGGGCGGCAAAACCGGCAAAAATTGCCGTAAAGCCATGCACCGACTCGAAATCGGGCAGCGTTCTTGGTTTGTTCCAGCGCGCTGTTGCGCCCGCGTTAGTGTTTATGCTATGGTGCATTTTGACTCTTGGAGCAGGAATGGTCCAGAGTCAGGTCGAACAATCGGCTAAACGCGCCCTCGTGGCCGTTAACCGAGGCATCGGCCCCGTAGCAAATGTCGGCAAGCCGAATGCGGTTGCGCTGA